>JASFJQ010000036.1:0-10243 GCA_050121305.1 Chromatiaceae bacterium | reverse complement strand
TGCGTGCGGCAGGCGTCTCGATACCGCGCTGATTTGGCGCGAAACCTGCATCGTCTTGTCGCGCGGCAACGCCGCGTCAGAAAACCGAACACAGTGACAGGGTCAGCATCATGAGTACTCCGGAAATCAACCAGGTCTTGGCACAGATGCGGGTCGTTCGGGCCCAGGCGATGGAGGATACGGCGATCGGTGAGACGCCACAGGGCGACTTTCAAGACCTGCTCAAGCGTTCCATTGATGCCGTCAACGACACCCAACAGCATGCCAGTGCGATGCGCTCCTCGTTCGAGCGCGGCGACGAAAACATCGATCTGGCACAGGTGATGATCGCCGCGCAGAAATCCAGCGTGTCCTTCCAGGCCATGGTCGAGGTCAGGAACAAACTGGTCGAGGCCTATAAAGATGTAATGAACATGCCGGTCTGATCCTTGTTACCCAGAAACAGCGTCAAGCAGACAGTGGATAGATAGAGATGGCCGAAGCGAGCAATTCCAGCAATCTTCCGACAGCGGACCTGGCAGGTGGGATGCCGGGCCTGGTCGACAATCCCTGGCTACGACAGATTGCGGTGATGGTCGGTATCGCGGCCAGCGTTGCGCTCGGGGTCGCCGTCGTGCTGTGGTCCCAGGCGCCAAACTATGCGCCGTTGTATGGCAACCTGACAGAGAAAGACGCCAGTCAAGTGATGGAGGCCCTACAGCAGGCCGGCGTCGACTATCGCGTCGACGAGGTCAGCGGCATGATGCTGGTTCCCTCGGCCAAGTTGAAGGAAATCCGAATGCAGCTGGCCGGCCAGGGTCTGCCCAACAGTGTCGGCATGGGCTTTGAGATATTGCAGCAGGACACCGGATTCGGCACCAGTCAACTGGTCGAGAAGGCGCGTCATCAGCAGGCGCTGCAGGGGGAGCTGGCGCGTACTATCGCGACCATCGGTGCAGTGCAGAGCGCCCGTGTTCATTTAGCGATCCCGAAGCAGTCGGTATTTGTGCGCAAACGCCAGCCGCCGAGCGCCTCGGTCGCGGTCAGGCTGCACAACGGCCGGGCGCTCGAAGACAGCCAGGTCGAGGCGATCGTGCATCTGGTGGCGTCCAGTGTGCCGGAGCTCGAGACCGGCCGGATAACCGTGGTGGACCAAAAGGGGCGACTCCTCAGCGGCAACTCGGAAAGCCGGGAGATGAAGCTGTCGGCCACGCAGTTTGAGCACACCCGACGCATCGAGGAACACTACCGTGACCGGGTCGAGAGCCTGCTGGCGCCGATCGTCGGACGCGACAAAGTGCGCGCGCAGGTGACCGCCGATGTCGATTTCACAGTGACCGAAAAGACCCAGGAGCGCTACAACCCGGATCAGCCGGCGTTGCGCAGTGAACAGATCAGCGAGGAACAGAGCAGTGATGGTGGTGTCGGTGGAATACCCGGCGCGCTGAGCAATCAGCCACCGGCTGCCGGTAACGCGCCGCAGAGGGCCGCGGGCGCCACCGCTGGCGGTGGATTGAACGAGTCGGCCAATAGTTCCCTCCAGGCAACGCGTAACTACGAACTCGACCGCGTGATCAGCCACACGCGTATGTCCCCCATCAGTCTGCGACGTCTGTCCGTCGCAGTCGTGGTCGACGACATCAGCACTGTAGCGTCGGACGGCATTGTCAGCGTGCGGGAACGCACGCCGGAAGAGATTGAACGCCTGACTGAATTGGTGCGCGAGGCCGTCGGCTTCGATGCACGGCGTGGCGATAGTGTGCGTGTGATGAACAGCTCTTTCCTCGGCCCGGAGCCGATCGCCGAGCTGCCGGCGATACCGGTCTGGAAGCAGGACTGGTTCCTCGAAACCATCAAACAGGCCGGTGGACTACTGCTGGTGCTACTACTGATCTTCTTTGTCCTCAAGCCGACCATGAAACGCCTGACGGCGACGCATGCAGAGCTCGCGGGCGAGACGGCCGGCGGCGACGGGGCGCGAATCGAGGGGCCCTTGGCAGAAGGCGCGACGACCGACGCATCGGGTAAGGAATCCATGTTGCTCGGCAACGACGGTGAACCCATGCGTCTACCCGGTGCGGCCAGGTACGAAAACATCATGGACGCGGCGCGTCAGCTGGTGGACGAGGATCCGAAGCGGGTCGCCCAGCTGGTCAGGACCTGGATGAGTGAGGAAGTCGCCTGAGATGGAAGAAAATGCAGGTACGCCAAGCCCGAAGAAGCTCAGCGGCCTGGATCGCTCGGCGCTACTGATGCTGGGTCTTGGTGAAAAACACGCCGCAGAGATCTTGCGCCACATGGGGCCAAGAGAGGTACAGGAGATCGGGTTGGCGATGGCCGGCCTGAAGCATGTCACCAACTCCCAGATGGAGCTGGTGATGCAGAACTTCGTCGACACCATTGGTGAACAGACGTCGCTGGGCATGGGGTCCGACGATTACATCCGTGGGATGCTCACTGCGGCGCTTGGTGTCGACAAGGCGAGCGGTGTTATCGACCGCATTCTGCTGGGGAGAAACAGCAAGGGGCTCGAGCAGCTCAAGTGGATGGATCCACGCGCCGTTGCCGAACTGATCCGACTCGAACATCCGCAGATCATTGCGATTGTGATGTCGTTTCTGGATCCGGATCAGGCGGCGAATGTCCTGGCAGAGTTTCCGGAGCAGGTGCGCACCGATGTAATCATGCGCGTAGCGACCTTGGACGGCATCCAGCCGGCCGCGCTGCAGGAGCTCGACGAGATCCTCGAGAAGCAGTTCTGTGGCGGCAACAACGTCAAGTCCTCGTCGATGGGCGGGGTGAAGAAGGCCGCCGATATTCTGAACTTCGTCGACGGCGCCATCGAGAGCCGGGTCATCGAGCAGATCAACGAGAGCGACGAAGAGCTGTCGCAGCAGATTCAGGACAATATGTTCGTGTTTGAGAATCTGATTGACGTGGATGACCGCGGCATGCAGACGCTGCTACGTGAGGTCGCCTCCGATCAGCTGTTGCTGGCCCTCCGCGGTGCCCCCGATGCGCTGCGCGACAAGATCTTCAAGAACATGTCTTCGCGTGCGGCCGAGATGCTCAAAGATGACCTGGAGGCCGCACCACCGGCCAAGCTGAGCGACGTCGAGGCCTCGCAGAAGGAGATCCTCACGGTGGCCCGCCGCCTTGCGGATGCCGGCGAAATCAATCTCGGTGGCAGCGGTGGCGAGGAGTTCATCTAGCAGGATCCAACCGGCCGATTGGCGGTTGCACTGTCATCCGGAATGCACACCATTTGAGACCACGTACATATGGCTACACAGCAGTTTCATGCAAGCCGCCCACGCCACTGGCTGGCGAGACACCGGTGAGATATGCAGGCTAGGGCGATGCGATGAACAAACCGAAAACCGGGTCTGGGCAGGTGATACGCGGCGAGGAGGCCGAGGTCACGCAATGGCAGCCACCGCATGTGCGTAAGCGTGGTGAGGGGCCGCTGGACGAGTCGCCGGGCCTGCTGACTGCGGCGCAGCTCGATGAGATCCGCAGGGCAGCCCAGTCCGAGGGCTTCGAGCAGGGCCGTAAAGAGGGCATGGCCTACGGTCACCGCGAGGGCCTAGAAGGGGGACGGACCGAGGTCCGCGCGAAGTTAGAGCGCCTGGACGAAATCTTGCAGGTCTTGGACAAGCCGTTCGAGCAGCTGGACCAACAGGTGGAGAACGAAATCGTCACGCTGGTGATCAGCATGGTACGCCAGCTGATCCGACGCGAGGTCAAGCTCGATCCGGGTCAGATCGTCGGTGTCGTGCGCGAGGCCTTGGGGATTCTGCCGATCAGCTCGCGCAACATCCGGGTCGTACTGCACCCTGAAGATGCAGAGCTGGTACGCGAGGCCTATGTCCTCGGTGAGCACGATCAGAAATGGCAGATTACCGAGGATCCGGTGATTCAGCGGGGCGGCTGCCGCATTCACACGGATACCTCGCAGATCGATGCGACCTTGGACTCCCGCCTGAGCAGCCTGATCGCACCATTGCTTGCGGGTGAGCGTCTGCAGGACAGCGAAGAGGCAGAACATCGTGACGGCTGAGCTGGATCGCAATCCCATCTGGGCCGACCGCATTCGAGGGCTCGGCGAGCGCCTCACGGGTGGACGGGGCCTGGTCGTCGAGGGCAAATTGACCCGGATGGTCGGCCTGACGCTGGAGGCAGTGGGTTGTCGTGCCGCGATAGGTGGTCGATGCGATGTCATCAATGCGGCCGGTGAACGCGTCGAGGCGGAGGTGGTGGGCTTCGCCGGGGAAAGTCTCTACCTGATGTCAACCGGCGATATCCGTGGCCTCGAGCCTGATGCCCGCGTCGTCCCGACCGGGCGGGTCAGTGAGGCCGCCGTGGGCGAGGAGCTCCTCGGCCGAATAATCGACGGCAGTGGCAGGCCTCTGGATGGCAAGGGCCTGCTGCACGCCGACGAGCGCCGGCCGCTGAACGGGGGCTATATCAATCCGCTGGCCCGGGCGCCGATTCGTGAGCCGCTGGATGTCGGTATCCGTGCGATCAATTCGCTGCTCAGCGTCGGTCGCGGCCAGCGCCTGGGTCTGTTTGCCGGGTCCGGTGTCGGTAAGTCGGTGCTGCTCGGCATGATGACCCGCTACACCGATGCCGATGTGGTGGTGGTCGGCCTGATTGGTGAACGTGGCCGAGAGGTAAAGGAATTTGTCGACAATATCCTCGGCGAAGAGGGACTGCGGCGTGCGGTCGTGGTCGCCGTACCGGCGGATCAGCCGCCGTTGCGTCGCATGCACGGCGCCATGCTTGCCACTGCGATTGCCGAGCACTTTCGCGACCAGGGCAAGAACGTCCTGCTGCTGATGGATTCACTGACCCGCTTCGCCCAGGCGCAACGTGAGATTGGCCTGGCGATCAACGAGCCGCCGGCAACCAAGGGCTATCCCCCGTCGGTGTTCGCCAAGCTGCCGCAGCTCGTCGAGCGCGCCGGTAACGGTGACCGCGGTGGTGGCTCGATTACGGCCTTTTATACCGTGTTGACCGAGGGCGACGACCAGAATGACCCGATTGCCGATGCCGCACGGGCGATCCTCGATGGACATATCGTATTGTCGCGCCGTCTCGCCGATTTGGGTCAATATCCGGCGATCGACATCGAGGCCTCGGTGAGCCGCGCGATGAACGAGATCACGGATGTCGCACACCAGCGCGCCGCGCGCCAGTTCAAACAGCTCTACAGCCTCTATCAGCAGAACCAGGATTTGATCTCCGTGGGGGCCTACGAAGTCGGTTCGGATGATCAGATCGATCTGGCGATCGGCGCCATGCCCTCGTTGCGTGAGTTTCTGCACCAGGACATGCATGTCCGACTCGATCTGCGCGAGAGCCTGGATGATCTGTTGACCTTGTTTCCACAGGACAATCTGCCGACGGGCGCGGCGGCAGGGTAGGTGATGATGGTGCCTTCCAAACGCTTCAAACCGATCCAGAAGATCACATCGCAGCGCGAACGTAAGGCTGCGGTGGCGCTGGGTGAATCGCTACAGCAGCGTCAGGCGGCACAGCAGCGCCTCGACGAACTACGTGCCTATCATGCCGAATACCTGGAGCGGTTTGCGCGCGCGACCAGTAACGGACTCTCGAGCAGCCAGATCCTGGAGTATCAGGTGTTCATCGGCAAACTCGAGACCGCAATCTCCCAGCAGCAGGAGATCGTCAACCAATCGCAGCAGCACTGTGATTCGAGCAAGGCGCAATGGCGCGGTCGCTACACCAAATCCAAAGCGGTACAGAACGCCGTCGAGCGGATGCGGGAGACCGAACGCAAGGGCAAGGAAAGGATCGAGCAGTCCGAGTCCGATGAGCGCGCACAGCGCAAGCGCTGAACCCTTAGCCCACTAGCCCGGCTCATGTTCGCTTCTTGACGCTGGCATCGCGCAGACGCTTGATTTGGAACAGGGTGCCGCGCTCTTCTTCCTCGAGCGACTCGGCGATCTGTTTGATCACCTTCCGGTAGGACGGGATGATATTGTACTTGAGTGCATTGACGCGCTTTTGCGCCTTACGCTGTTCGCTGATCAGGCGGTGCAGCGCCATCTCCACCGCGGCGAGTTCGGCGAGGCGAACCGCCGCCTCAGCGAAAGACTTTCGCGCCTCATCGAAGCTGGGGTCGGTGCCGAGCAGGCCCACCGGCTGCGGTGCGACCACCGCGGCTTCTACCGAGGGGTACTGCACCCCCAGTGCGCGCCGCGGCAGGACCTTCATGCTGGTCGACGGCGTAGCCCCGAGCGTCGCCTGGGCGATGCTGCGGTCGCCCATGCGCAGCTGCGCAATCGCCAGCCAGCGATAGGCCTTGCGCAGTGCCGCGTGTGCAGTGCCCTTTTTTCCCTGGTATTCCTTGATGTGCTGATAGACGAGGCGCGTCAGGAGTTCGCGCTTGCGCTCGAGCAGTGCGTGCCCGTCTACGAGGAAACGCACCTGTTTGCGCAGGTTGAGCAGTGCGCTCTTCGTCGGGGCGGTGCGCAGGCGAGCGCTCACGCTGCCTTCTCTCCGCTGCGGTGATAGTGCGCGAGGTCGATCTCGCTGACGCGTGTCAGTGCCTCGCGTGGGAAGCGCGAGAGCAATTGCCAGGCGAGGTTCAGGGTCTCGATGATACTGCGGTTTTCGTCTTCACCCTGACCGACGAAATGCGCATCGAATTCCTTGGCGAACTCCAGGTAGCGTTGATCTCGCGCCGAGAGCTCCTCGGCGCCGATAATCGAGGCCAGGTTGCGCGCCTCTTGGGCCTTCGCATAGAGCGCATAGAGCTGATTGGCGACCCGCGGATGGTCGTCGCGCGTATCGTCCTTGCCGATGCCGTCTTTCATCAGGCGTGACAACGATGGGGCGATGTCGACCGGTGGATAGATGCCCTGGTTGTTGAGCTCGCGCGACAACACTATCTGGCCTTCAGTGATGTAGCCGGTGAGGTCCGGTATCGGGTGGGTGATGTCGTCAGACGGCATCGATACCACCGGCACCATGGTCACTGTGCCATGGCGGTCGCGGATACGCCCGGAGCGCTCGTAGATCTCCGCCAGGTCCGAGTAAAGATAGCCCGGATATCCCTTACGGGCGGGCACGTCGCCCTTTGCGGTCGCGACTTCCCGCAGTGCCTCGGCGTAGTGGGTCATGTCGGTCATCACCACGAGCACATGGCGGTCCAGATCGAAGGCCAGATATTCCGCGGCGGTAAGCGCGACGCGCGGCAGGGCGAGGCGCTCGACGGGCGGATCGTCGGCGTGATTGATAAACATCACGACGTTGCCGAGTACCCCCGAGTCGGAGAAAGACTCCCGGAAGAAACGTGCGTCGGTATAGGACACGCCCATGGCCGCGAACACGATTGCGAAGTTACTGGCCTCGCCAGGTAGACGCGCCTGCCGCACAATCTGTGCGGCCAGGCGATTGTGCGGAAGCCCGGAGGCGGAGAAGATCGGGAGTTTTTGACCGCGCACCAATGAGTTCAGGCCGTCGATGGTCGAGATGCCCGTCTGGATGAATTCACGCGGATAGTTGCGCGCGGCGGGGTTGATCGCCGAGCCGCTGATGCCGCGCGCCTCGCCGTCGACGATCGGCGGACGACCATCACGCGGTTCGCCAATGCCATTGAACACGCGGCCGAGCAGGCCTGGGCTGACGGTCAGCGAGAGCGGCTGGTCGAGGAAACGCACCCAGGTGTTGTCGAGGTCGAGGTCATCGGTGCCCTCGAACACCTGGATCAGGACCTCTTGTTCCGCGGCGAGTATGACCTGACCGTTGCGTTTTCGGCCCTGGTGGTCGCGGACGCGCACCCGGTCGCCGAAGGCAACCCTCTCGACGCCCTTGACGATCAACAGGCCGCCCTGAGCCGCAGTGGCGCGCCTGTATTCGACATTACTCATGGGGCAGTCTCCTGGCTCGCGGCATACTCGCTTTGCAGGCCTGCGAGTGCCTCATAGACTTCGCCCGCGAATGCGGCGAGCTGGTCGATTTCGTCACTGCGCCAGGTCGACTTGGCGCGGCGTAAGCGGGCCAGCACCGGATGCTCGGCGAGTTCCTGAACCGGGGCGCCCAGCGCAATCAGTTCCTTGCCGCGGTCGAACACCTGCATTACCAGCTCCAGAAGCTCGAACTGCTTGTTCGGTGAGCAGTAGCTATCGGCGTCATCGAGCGCGCTCTGCTGTAGCACCGCCTCCTTGATCAATGCGGCGCCTTCGAGTTCCCAGCGCTGTGCCGGGGACAGGGCTTCGGGGCCTACCAGGTTGACGATGCGCGACAGTTCGGCGTCGCGCCCCAGTAGCGACAGCGCCTGGGTACGGCGCTTGCTCCAGGCGCCGCTGATATGTTGCGCCCACCAGCCGGCGGCGACCGGCACGTCTTGCGAGAAGCTGTCGACCCAGTCGACCGAGGGGTAGTGTCGGGCATCGGCGAGTTCCTTGGACAGCGCCCAGAAGGTGCCGATGATCTCTTTGGTATGGCTGGTGACCGGTTCGGAGAAGTCGCCCCCGGGGGGCGATACGGCACCGATAAGGGTCACTGAACCGCGCGCGCCATCGAGCGTCTCGACCCGGCCTGCACGCTCATAGACGGCGGCCAGACGCGAGCCGAGGTAGGCCGGGTAACCCTCTTCGACCGGCATATGGCCGAGTCGTCCGGCGACCTCTCGCAGCGCCTCGGCCCAGCGCGATGTGGAGTCGGCGAGCATGACCACATCGTATCCCTGGTCGCGGAAATACTCCGCCATGGTCATACCGACGTAGATCGAGGCCTCGCGGGCGACCACGGGCATGTTCGATGTGTTGGCAACCAGCAGTGTGCGCTCCATCATGCCGCGCCCGCTGTGCGGGTCCTGCAGCTGTGGAAAGCTCTCCAGCACATCTACCAGTTCGTTGCCGCGCTCGCCGCAGCCAACATAGATCACGATGTCGGCATTCGACCAGCGCGCGACTTGCTGCTGCACCATCGTCTTGCCGGCGCCAAACGGCCCCGGCACCGCGCCCTTGCCACCCTTCAACAACGGGAAGAAGGTGTCCAGGATGCGCTGTCCGGTAATCAGCGGCTCCACCCCATGGTCGCGCTGCCTGTACGGACGGGGCACCCGCACCGGCCAGCGGTGAAACAGCTTCAGCTTGTGCACGGCGCCCTTGGCGTCACGCACCTGGGCGATAGTCTTGTTGATGCGATACTTGCCGGCCGGGACGAGATCGATCAGGTCGCCGCGCACGGTCGGCGGCACCAGGATGTGGTGCTCGATGGTCTCGGTCTCCTGCACCGAACCGAGACGCGTCCCCGGGCCTATCGGGCGGCCTGGCTCGAGCCCGTCGCGCGGTACGAATGGCCACTCGCGGCTGCGGTCGAGAGAATCGATGCGCAGTCCGCGCGGGATATTGTCGCCAGTCTGACTGGCGATTTCGTCGAGTGGGCGCTGAACGCCATCGAAGATGCCTTGCAGCAGGCCCGGGCCGAGCTCGACCGTGAGTGGATGGCCGAGGCCCTCGACCGCCTCACCCGGGCGCAGACCCTCGGTCGATTCGTAGGC
Organism: Chromatiaceae bacterium; assembly: GCA_050121305.1. Taxonomy (GTDB): domain Bacteria; phylum Pseudomonadota; class Gammaproteobacteria; order Chromatiales; family Chromatiaceae; genus Thiosocius. Next base: position 729 of record JASFJQ010000036.1, on the reverse strand, counting down.
CTGCACGACGGCGTCATCGCCCTCCAGCGCGATGATCTCGCCGACGATGTCGAGGCCGCCAATACGCACCTGTTCCCCGTTGCGCCCGCCCGGCAGGTGGATGCGCAGAATGGGTCCGTTGATCTCGCGGATATGGCCACTGCGTGTGTCGCTCATTGCGGGCCTCCGTCGCGGGCGCTGGCGTGGATGTCGGCCGGTAACAGCTGCTGCAGGATCACACGCTGCACGTCGGCCTCGAGGCGGGCCAGTCTGCCCTCGAAGCGATTGTCGACCTGAGCGCTGTTGTCCAGACTGCGCAGTTTGAGGCCGCCGCTGCCCCAGGTCGGCTTGTCGGACAGGGAGATGCGGCGGTCCGGGGTCGCCTCGGCGACCAGTGCCGGCCATTCGGCGGCCAGCCAGTTGAGGTCCTCGGCGTTGACCTCCGCGGTCAGTTCGCCGGCCGGAAGGGCGCTGGCCGCGTCACGTAGCATCTCCACCAGCCAGGCACGGTAGGCGGGGCGGTCAGCGCGCAGCGCCTGCATGCTCTGTGCAAGGCGCGCCTCGACCGTTTGCACCAGTTCCCAGCGCAGTTGATCGAGACGTGCCTGCATCTTGAGCTCGCCGGCCTGGGTGACGCGGCGGAAATGCCGTTCGGCCTCCGCCTTGGCCACCAACACCTCACGCTCCTCGGCCAGTTTCAACCGCTCTGCGGTATCGCGCAGGATAGTGTCGCGCTGCCGACTGGCCTTG
>JASFJQ010000035.1:0-10328 GCA_050121305.1 Chromatiaceae bacterium | reverse complement strand
TGACTTTGCGAAGTTCATCCGACCCTCGGAGCTGGCAAGCTGGATCCGGGGTGCACGGCTGGAGATAGACGACATGACCGGGCTGACCTACAACCCGCTGACCGACGTCTACAGACTCGATCGGCGCGATGTGGACGTGAATTACACCGTCGCAACGCACCGGCCCGAGTGACCCCGCGACCCGTACCACAGGCTGTGCTGTTCGATCTGGATGGCACGCTGGCAGACACCGCGCCGGACCTGGCCTATGCGCTCAATCAGACGCTGCTGCACTATCGACATCCACCCCTGCCCTACGACGCCATCCGCCCGGTGGTCTCCCACGGCGGTATTGCGCTCATCAAGCTCGGCTTCGGACTGGCGCCCGGCACGCCGGATTTCGAAGAGCGTCGTGAGCGTCTGCTGAGCATCTATGCCGCGAATCTGTGCCGCGACACCGGGCTCTTTCCGGGCATGGCCGCGGTACTGTCCAGGCTGGATGCCGGCGGACTACCCTGGGGCATCGTGACCAACAAACCGGCCTGGCTCACCGACCCGCTGATCGCCGCGATGCAGCTCGACCGACGTGCAGGCTGTATCGTCAGCGGTGACACCTGCAGCAGACGCAAACCGCATCCGGATCCGATCCTGCATGCCTGCCAGCTGCTCAACACAGACCCCCGCCACACCTGGTACATCGGCGACGCCGGCCGCGACATCCAGGCCGGGAAGGCGGCCGGCTGTCTGACGATCGGCGCACTCTACGGCTATCTGCATCCCGACGACCCGCCGGACTCCTGGCAGGCGGATCTCATGATCGACCACCCGGAGCAGCTGCTCGATCTGTTGCGCGACGACCTTGGCATCGCCTGAGACCACAGAGTGGCAGTTCCCCAATCGCGCAACTCCGCTGGGATCACCGGCCTACTATGCGGTGCGTTTTTCGCCGCCGGCGCAGCGTCAGCGTGATGCGCTGCTGATTGCCTGGGAGCACCTGATCGAGGAGATCGCCGAGCGCCCGATCGATCCCGGTGTTGCGCGCATCAAACTGGACTGGTGGCGGGCCGAGGTCGCCAATCTGACCGCAGGAAGGGCGCGGCACCCATTGGCGCTGGCGCTGGCGCTGCAGACACAGGGACTGGCGGCCCCGGCGACTGCAACGATGATTGGCGTCATCGACGCCGCCGAAGACGCTATCCGCGCGCCGAGTCCTGCCGACGAGTCCGCGTTCGCGGCAAGCTGCCGACAGGGGCGCGGCAGTTTCTTCGAACTCCTCGCGCAGCTCGAAGGCGCCGGCGATGATGTCATCGCGGCCTGTCGCGATGCCGGCGGTTACTGCGCTGCGATCGAACGCGTTCGACGTCTGGCCGAACGGCCGGAACGCGTCCCCCCTATGCTGTCCCCGGCCAGCCTCGGTCGTCTGTCAAAGGCGCAACGTGTGCGGCGTTTCGATGAGCTCTTCGCGCAATTCGACCAGCGGTCGCTGCAAGAGGCGCCACCGCTGCCTGGACTTGCGCGGCGACTGACGGCCCTGGCCATGGCCCTGCATAGAAAGATGCGGCGTACAGGGTATGCTGTATCAGACCAGCTCATCGACCGGCCGCCGATTGCGCACCTTTGGACCGCCTGGCGCTGCCGCTAGCCTGGAGGGCACTATGCACCAAGATTACCGACCGGCATCCGACGTCCTAAAGGAGCGCGTCGTGCTCGTGACCGGCGCAGGCGACGGCATCGGCCGTGCCGCGGCGCTGGCCTTCGCGGCGCATGGCGCTACGGTGGTACTACTGGGCAAGACGGTCTCCAAACTCGAGTCCAGCTACGACGCTATCGAAGACGCGGGGGGTCCGACCCCGGCGATCTATCCCATGCACCTGGAAGGCGCCGTTGGTCATGATTATGCGGAACTCGCCAGCGCAATGGACAGCAACTTCGGGCGTCTTGACGGCATCCTCCACAACGCCGCCAGCCTCCCTTACCTCAGCCGCATCAAAGACTACGAGCCCGAAGACTGGCTCAGGGTGATCCAGGTCAACCTCAACGCGCCCTTCTTTCTTACCCAGGCCTGTCTGCCACTCTTACAGCGCTCGCACGATGCACGCGTGCTGTTCACCACCGACGAGGTCGGTGAGGCTGGCAAGGCGTTCTGGGGCGCCTATGGGGTCTCCAAGTTCGGCATCGAGGGGCTGACCAGGATCCTGGCCGCAGAGCTCGAGAATACCAGCATCCGGGTCAACTGCATCGACCCAGGGCCAACCAGGACGGCGCTGCGCAAGAGGATATTCCCCGGCGAAGACAACGCCAGCCTCAAGACGCCCGACGCACTTGCCCCACTGTACCTCTGGGCCATGGGCCCGGACAGCCGATCGACCCATGGGCAGCGCTTGAGCTGGGAAGATTGATCAGTCCATAAGATCGACCTCGATTCCTGATAACCGGGATTTACCATGCCATCCTGAAGCGGCGCCCCGTGCGCGCCCGGCTGCGCCGCATTCGCAGTGGCGATCCATGAGGAGACGAACCAAAGGACGGCAATCAGTCGCAGTCGCCCATTATGCGTACCGAGGATTATTAGAGATGCCCTGAAATGTCCCTGCCACAGGCTGTCAAATTGCCATTCGTCGCCTACTATGTCGGGAAACTGCCGACGAATAAGCTTCCCATCGAATGACGGCCGTTCGACGTTTAAGAATCCAAAGTGCCGTAAAAATGCCGACGCCGGTGGGCCGTCAACGCAGTTATGGCCAATAAGCTATTGTATACAAAACATTAATTTTTCTGGCACGGGTTTCGCATATCGGTAGCAGCAGCTTTAGCGACGAGAATGCAGCTATGAAAACCCCCGCCTACAGCAACACAGGCAACCTGGCTTTGGTCAATCCACTGCAGACGCACGGCACTGTGGTGCCCAGCGCTCCCGAGCATCTCGGCCCACGCGTACTCGAGCTTTCGAGTATCTTGCAGACCACGCTGGATATCGAGACGCAGATCAACCTGTTCGGCAAGGAGATCCAACGATACTTGGCGATCGACGGCCTGGTTTACACCCTGCCGGAAAGCGACAATACCGTGGTATACGGTCGCGAGGCATCCCATCGCGCCAACTACGACCTGAAGCTAGAGCAGGCCTCCCTGGGCAATGTGCTGGTCTGCCGCGAGTTACCCTTCGCCGACAAGGAGATCCAATCCCTCGAAAACCTGCTGTGCGCGCTGGTGTACCCCCTGCGTAATGCCCTGTCCTATAAACAGGCGGTCGAACTCGCTTCCCGCGACCCGCTGACTGGCGTACACAATCGCATGGCACTCGAAAGCGCGCTGGCGCGCGAGGTAGATCTCGCACAAAGGCAAGATCTGCCATTGACGATGTTGATCGTCGACATCGATCACTTCAAGGCCTTCAACGACGAGTATGGCCATACGTTCGGTGATGATGTGCTGATCGCGGTATCCCAGATTATCGCCAGCACTATCCGCCGCAGCGATCTGCTCTATCGCTTCGGTGGCGAAGAATTCGTCGTCCTCGCCAGCCACACGGGTGAGGAGGGAGGTATGTTGCTGGCAGAGCGCATCCGCGAAAATGTGGCCGCACTGCAGAGCGTGCGCGGCCGCCCGATCCAGATCTCCGTGAGCCTGGGGGTCGCCCGCCTGCGCGATGAAGATAATCCCCAAGCGCTGTTCAAGCGCGCCGACCAGGCAATGTATAAGGCCAAGAAGAACGGGCGTAATCGCAGCGAGCTCGGCTAGTGGAAATCAGGATGCGGCAGGACACTCCGGCGCCAACGGACATTGAGTACAACGCGGCACCTTTCGGCATACCTGTTTGGCATGCATGACGATCAAGGCATGGAACTGCTGGTATTGATAGACACCGCCCGGTAGGGCCCGCTCGAAGCCCGCACGCAGGTCCTCATAGGTCTCTCCACCCTGTGTCCATCCCAGCCGATGCAGCAGACGACGGGTGTAGGCGTCGATCACGAACACCGGCTGCTCCAACGCATACAGCAGGATATCGTCGGCCGTCTCCGGCCCGATCCCGTTGACGCCGAGCAGGCCGGCACGCTGATCGGAGAGGGAGCGTTCCGAAAATCCCTCGAGGCCACCCTGGGCGGCCAGGAACTCGCACAGATTGCGCAGACGCCGCGCCTTGACGTTGAAGTAGCCCGACGGTCGGATCGCTTCCGCCAACTCGGCATGCCCGGTCGCCAACAGCGCCTTCAGGCTGAGCAGCCGGGAGGCCCGAAGGCGGTCGATCGCCTTCTCGACGTTCGACCAGGCCGCATTCTGGGTCAAAACCGCGCCGACCACCACCTCGAAGGGCGTCTCCGCGGGCCACCACGGCTGCTCGCCATAGATTGCGACCAGATCCGTGTAAAGCGCGTGCAATGCGCCATCTGGGGGACAGAAAAGACCCCTCACCGGTCTCAGCGGGGCCGGCGGGCCTTCCAAGGGTTGGACACTGCCGCCGTTCTCCGGGTCGCGGATGGCCTGCGGAGGCTGCCCCAGGGACGATCGTCCTTGAGTCCAACCAACCGCAGCAGGGCCTGTCGCTCTTCGCGGTCGAGCTCACGCCACTGGCCTACCTTGACGCTGCTGTCGAGAATGATCGGCCCATAGCGCACCCGTTTCAGTCGAGAGACGGTGGCGCCGACCGCCTCCCACAAACGCCGCACCTCACGCTTGCGGCCCTCCATGATCACCAGATGAAACCAGCGATTGCTGCCCTCCCCGCCGGCGTCTACGACATCCTCGAAACGCGCCGGTCCGTCCTCGAGCTCGACCCCACCGACCAGCCGCCGCACCATCTCCTCAGTGACCGCGCCGTTGACCCTCACCGCATATTCGCGCTCGATGTTCGTACGTGGGTGCATCAGGCGGTTGGCGAGTTCACCGTCGTTCGTGAACAAGATCAGGCCGGCACTGTTCACATCCAGGCGTCCCACCGCGATCCAACGCCCAACCGGTAACCGCGGCAGACGCTCGAACACCGTCTTGCGTCCCGCCGGATCGTTGCGGGTGACCAGTTCCCCTTCCGGCTTGTTGTACAGGATGGCGAAGCGCTGATTGGTCGCCAACCGCTTACCACCGACCGGCCGCCCATCCACCTCGATGCGATCCTCCGGGCTGGCCCTCTCGCCCAGTTTCGCCACCCGCCCGTTGACCCGAATCCGTCCTTCCGCGATCAGGGTCTCGAGATAACGCCGCGAGCCAAGCCCGGCGTTGGCGAGCAGTTTTTGCAGCCGTTCTCCGGTATCGCGGACCGGTCTCATGATCGCTCCGCTGCGACCTCCGCATGGGCCTCCACCGCCACCAGGACATCCGACTCCCCGCTCTGCTCCCCGGCTGGATCCTCGTCGGCCGCAACTGCGGTGGAGGCCGCGTGAACCGCTCCCGGGCGCGGCGCTTCCCGGTCGGTCGCCGGTGCCTCGACAACCGCGTCGATATCGGCCGCTGTTTCTGGAGAGATCTCAGAATCGTCGGCCGATCCGACTGGCGCACCGGCTGCTAGTGCGATCTTCTGCGGTAGCGGACCTGCCTCGTCATTCTTGGGCGCGGTGATAGCGGGATCATTCAGATCGAGCTCCCGGTTGATCTCGTCGAGGTCGCGCAGTTCGGCGAGCGTTGGCAGCTCATCAAGTGATTTCAAGCCGAAATAATCCAAGAACTCGCGGGTAGTGCCGTACAGCGACGGCTTTCCTGGGACGTCGCGGTGCCCGACCACGTGTACCCATTCTCTCTCCATGAGTGTCTTGACGATATTGGTGCTGACGGAAACACCGCGGATGTCCTCGATGTCCCCGCGAGTAATCGGTTGTCGATAGGCGATCAGGGCCAGTGTTTCCATGAGCGCACGCGAGTAACGCGCCGGGCGCTCTTCCCACAACCGCGACACCCAGGGCGAGCAGACCTTTCGGACCTGGATACGCCAGCCGCTGGCGACCTCGGTGATCTCTATGCCGCGGCCCCGATAGTCATCTGCCAGCTCTTCCAGGACGCCGCGCAGCTCCTTTTTGTCTGGACACTCGACCTCGTTGAACAGGGATTGCAGGTTGTCCAGCGACAACGGACGACCGGCGGCCAGCAATGCCGCCTCGACTATGTTCTTGAGCTCGGCTAGCTCGGCCATGATTTAACCCCCGCAGGCCTTGACGTGGATTGGCGAGTAGGCATCGGACTGCGCCATTTCTATCAACCGCTGTTTCAGCAGTTCGAGTATCGCCATGAAAGTTACCACGACACCCTGCCGCCCCTCGCTGATATCGAAAAGATCCGTGAACTGCGTATAACGATCGATGCTGACCGAGGCCAGAACCCGACTCATGCGCTCGCGCATCGACAAGGGCTCGCGCGAGATGTGGTGGCTGCTGAAAAGATCTGCCCGGTGCAGTACGTCTTTCAGCGCCAACAGCACCTCTTTCAGTTCGACCTCCGGCGGCGCCTGATCGATGTGTTTGTGTGGCGCCTCGACCATCACCGGGAAGATGTCGCGCCCAAGTTGCGGCAATTCTTCGATGTCTTCGGCTACCTGCTTGAAGCGCTCGTACTCCTGCAGCCGGCGGACCAGCTCGGCACGCGGATCATGTTCCTCTTCATCCTCGGCCTGCGGCCTTGGCAGCAGCATGCGCGACTTGATCTCGGCGAGCATCGCCGCCATCACTAGGTACTCGGCCGCGAGTTCGAGGCGCAGATCCTTCATCAATTCGATGTATTCGATGTACTGCTCGGTGATATCGGCGATCGGGATATCGAGGATATCGAGATTCTGTCGCCTGATGAGGTAGAGCAGCAGATCGAGGGGGCCCTCGAAGGCATCGAGGAAAACCTCGAGGGCATCCGGCGGGATATAGAGATCCTTGGGTAGGGAGTACTGCGGTTGTCCCTGGACGACAGCAAAAGGCAGCTCTTCCTGCCGCGGCGTAGCGATTTCGGTCTCTGGATCGGGCAATGCGCTGCTTCCGATGGGTCAATAATTCAGTGACATGGCGTGGCGCACCTCGTCCATGGTCTCGCGCGCCGCCTCGCGGGCGCGCTCGCACCCATCGTTGATTATGTTGCGCACCAGATCCGGTTGTTCCGCATACTCCCTAGTGCGCGACTGCATCGGTTTCAGCTCCGCAAGTACAGCGTCGATCACCGGTTGTTTGCATTCGAGACAACCGATCTCGGCTGAACGGCAACCCTGCTGGACCCAGTCTTTGACACCCTCATCTGAATACACTTCGTGAAACTGCCATACCGGACAGACCTCCGGATTCCCCGGATCAGTCCGACGTACCCGTGCCGGATCCGTGGGCATGGTACGCATCTGCGTCTCGACCTCGTCCGCCGAGGCATCCAGTGGGATGGTATTGCCATACGACTTGGACATCTTCTGTCCGTCCAATCCCGGCATCCGTGCGGCCTCGGTGAGCAGCGGTTGCGGCTCGGGCAGGATCACCTTACCCCCACCCTCGAGATAGCCAAACAAGCGGTCACGATCGGCAATGCCGATATTTTGCTGCGAATCCAGCAGCGCGCGAGCGGCTTGCAGCGCCTCGTCATCACCCTGCTCCTGGTAGGCGCGGCGGTAGCCTTTGTAAAGCTTGGCGTTTTTCTTGCCCATCTTTTTGACGGCCTGCTCAGCCTTCTGCTCGAAATCGGGCTCACGCCCGTAGATATGGTTGAAGCGCCGCGCCACCTCCCGGGTGAACTCGACATGCACTACCTGATCTTCGCCCACAGGTACCAATCCCGCACGATAAACCAAGATGTCAGCGGATTGCAGCAATGGGTAGCCGAGGAACCCATAGGTCGACAGGTCTCTCTCCTTGAGCTTTTCCTGCTGGTCTTTATACGTCGGCACACGCTCCAGCCAGCCCAGCGGCGTAATCATCGACAACAATAGGTGCAGCTCCGCGTGTTCGGGCACCCGAGACTGCACAAACAGCGTCGCCTCGCCGGGATTCACGCCGGCCGCCAGCCAGTCGATGACCATATCCCAAGTGCTCTGAGGGACCATACTGGGGTCGTCGTAGTGCGTCGTCAGCGCATGCCAGTCGGCAACGAAAAAGAAGCATTGATACTCATGCTGCAGCTCCACCCAGTTCTTCAGGACACCGTGGTAGTGACCGAGGTGCAAACGCCCGGTTGGACGCATGCCGGATAGGACGCGTGCGTGTTGTGCGGCAACAGCAGCCAAAAGACTCTCCTAGGGAAACAGGGCCGGGAGTATACCCAACACAAGATCGGAACCGGGCAGCAGCGCGATACTTCCCAGTACCACCGGGCCCAGGATCGTGCCCAGGACGCCGCTGATCAACAAGGCGATCAGGATGATCATCCCAAAGGGCTCGATGCGGGCATACAGCCGTGCCGCCTTGAGGGGCAAAAGCCCGGTCAGAATTCGGCCGCCGTCCAATGGCGGTACCGGCAACAGATTGATCGCCATCAGCACGATGTTTATGAACAGTCCCGCGACCGCCATCAGCAGCAATGGGAGCGCCAGAAATTGCTGCGTGTGGACCAGACTGTGCGCTATCAGTAGCACCACCGACCATCCCAGGGCCATGGCCAGATTGACCGCCGGACCCGCGGCTGCAACGATCGCCATATCGCGCTTGGGGGAATGCAGACGCCGCACCGAGACCGGGACGGGCTTTGCCCAGCCGATCAGAAAGCCGGTGAACGTCAGCATCAGCAGCGGGACCAGCAGGGTGCCGATCAAATCGATATGCGGAATCGGATTCAACGTGATTCGCCCCATCTCACGGGCCGTCGGGTCACCCAGTCGGTCAGCGACCCAACCATGTGCCGCCTCATGCACTGTAACGGCAAAAATCAGCGGCAGCGCCCACACTGCGATACGCTGGGCCAGGGTCAGTTCATCCATCGGGGCGATTATATCTCCGGGGTGGCGGCAAGGGGCGCTCAATCGCCGAACAGGCTCACATCACCCTTGCCGATGCGCAGCACGTGCGGATCGCCGGTGTGCAGATCGATCACGCTGGTCGCCTCATAGCCACAATAACCGCCGTCGATGATCAGGTCGACACTGTGACCGAGGATCTGGTTCATCTCGTAGGGATCCATCATTGGCATATCCTCCCCCGGCAGGATCAAGGTGCTGCTCAATAGCGGTTCGTTCAGCGCATCGAGCAAGGCCAGAGCCACCCTGTTGTCCGGAATTCGCACACCGATGGTCTTGCGCTTGGCATGCATCAGGCGCTTCGGCACCAGCTTGGTGGCCTGCAGGATAAAGGTGAAGGGACCGGGCGTCAGGCCCTTGATCAGACGGTGGGCCTGATTATCCAACTTGGTGTAGGCGGAAAGCTCCGAAAGGCTGCGGCCGACAAGGGTGAAATTGTGATCCGCATCGAGCCGTCGGATCTGGCGGATGCGTTCCATGGCCGTCTTGTTGCCGATCTGGCATCCAATGGCATAGCTCGAATCGGTCGGATAGATGACCACCCCACCGTCCTGCACGATCTCAACGGCCTGGCGGATTAGGCGCACCTGCGGATTGTCAGGGTGCACCTGAAAAAACTGAGACATTATTTATTTCAATGGCTTAAAGGCCAATCCTTCCAAATCGCTTTACATCCACTGGGCAAAGTCGGAAGCTGCCCCAGCTCGATCCAAGGGTGCTCTGGCCCGTGGTAATCAGAACCCGCCGAGGCCAACAAACCGAAATCGCGGGCATGCATGGCCATGGTGAAGTAATCATCGCGGCTGTGGCTGCCCGACACGACCTCAAGGGCCGCACCGCCGACCTCCACAAACTCGCCGATCAGTCGGCGCAGTTTGCTTCGCGTCAGTGGATAGCGCGCCGGATGCGCGATCACTGCCTGTCCTCCAGCCGCCCGGACCCATCCCACCGCATCCTCGAGCGAGGCCCAATCCCCGGCCACGTGGCCCGGCTTGCCATTGACCAGGAAGCGGCGGAATACGCGTCGCAGATCGGGCGCGTGGCCCTGTGCCACCAGAAAGCGCGCAAAATGTGTGCGACTGATCAGGCGCCCGTTGGATAATCCGCGCGCACCCTCATAGGCCCCGGGGATGCCGTCCCTGGCCAGTCGGCGGCCGATCTCTTGCGCGCGCCAATCGCGAAACTTGCGCAGATCGGCGAGGCCCTGCCGAAGGTCTTCGTTGTGTTCGTCGATGGAAAGCCCGAGGATGTGGACCGTGATACCCTGCCAGGTGACCGAGACCTCTACCCCGGGGACAAAAGTGATGCCCAGCGCTCGTGCGGTAGTGGCTGCCTCGTCCAGGCCGTCGAGGGTATCGTGATCCGTCAGCGCCATCACGTCGACGCCCGCGGCCTGTGCGCGTTGCATCAACGCGGCCGGTGAGAGCGAACCGTCGGAGGCGGTGGAGTG
>JASFJQ010000034.1:0-10573 GCA_050121305.1 Chromatiaceae bacterium | reverse complement strand
AGCGTCAGTCAGTTGGCAGAAGATGAACGCACCGTTCGCTATCTGCAGCAAATCGCCCACGAGGCCGGGTTCCTGACCGATTTCTGTTATCTGCATGAGGCGGGCTTTACCACCGATGAAGGCGTGTTCAACAGGGACTCTCAGCTCGCCGACTTCTGGTTCAAGCTGTTTCCCTGGGAGGACATAGCCGCGGACGAACTGGACCTGACCCGCATGCTGAGCAAAATGGCGACGCGGGGGCGCACGCGGATTCTCAATCCGGCCTACACGCTTCTTTTCCAGAGCAAGGGCATCTTGAAGATACTGTGTGACCTCTACCCGGACTCCCCCTACCTGCTGCCGACCGACTTCAGTCCCCTGCTGGGCGTGGAGCAGGTGAGCAAGAAGATGTTCGGACGAGAGGGCGCCAATGTGCGCATCCTCGGGGCCGACGGGCGGGAGCTTCAGGGCACCGATGGACCCTATGCGCATCACAAGCCGGTCTACCAGGCGCGTGCGCGTTTCGCGCAGGACGCGGCAGGCCAAAACTATCAGGCGGGGGTGTTCTATGTCTGGGAGGCCTGCGGCCTGGGCTTTCGCCGCGGCGGCGCCATCCTTGACGATACGAGCAAGTTCGTCGGTCATATGATCGTATGACCGCGCCCAACGCCGCATCCGCTCAGCGTCCGTCGCCCGGCGCGTCCTGCGTCATGCTGAATTCGCCCCCGTCTGAGAAACTGACACTGCCGAGGTGTCCGTCGACAGACAGGCGACCAGAGATCTCGTAGCGCAGGGGCTCGCCGGTGCGGGCCTGCAGCCCCTGGATCAGGCGCAGCATCCCAAACGCCGTGCTGACCATGCGCACGTCGAGCTTGGCATCGGAGAAAGCAGGGATCTCGAGGCCCTGGTCGGTGACGCCGGAGCCAAAGTCCACGCCGTTGATTGCCAAGTCGAAACTGCCACCGCGAATCTCGAGCGCTCGCTCGTCCCGGTTCTGCACTCGCAGGGTGACCTGATACAGCTGCTCGAGCAGCGTCGCCTCGAGCACCCGGATATCGGAGACGGTGACTCGAACCGAGTCGTGTGCGTGGCGGAGGCCGACACAAGCGTTCGCCGTCCAGAGCACCACCAAGATAAGCGTGATTCGAACCAGTGTACTCACAAAAAAAATCCCCCCTTAATCGCGACCGCGATCTACCATCGTCCAGATCTTGATCTGAACAGACAGTACCCGCGAGGGAAACCCTTTTCGATCGACATCCCACCCGGATAAGATTTGGAAGGATTATCAGGTTACGACTAGCCTGTGCATCGGCTAACCTGATACCACAGCAAATAACGCCTGGAACCAGATGGACAACAGCGGATTTCTGCCTCGCGGGGCGCTTCAGAGCCTGCTCGAGGCACTGACTGGCAGCGGTTATCGGATAATCGGCCCGCAGGTACGCGACAACGCGATACAGTATCTCGACCTCGCCGACGTAGCCCAACTCCCGGCGGGTTGGACCGATGATCAGGCGCCCGGCAGCTACCATCTCAGTCGAGTGGATTCGCCACGCTATTTTGCCTGGGCAACGGGACCGCAGGCGTTGAAGCCCTATGTCTTCCGTTCGCGCGAGGTCTTGTGGCAGTCCGAACGGGACGCGACCGGCAAACTGGATTTCATTGCCCCACAATCCAACGACGCCCCCGTGGCGATTATCGGTGCGCGTGCCTGCGACCTGGCGGCGCTGGCCCTTCAGGACATGCACTTCCTCGGCGCCATTCGGGATCCCTACTATGCCGCGCGACGCGACACACTGTTCGTCGTTGCGCTGCATTGTGCGTTTCCGGCCGACACCTGCTTCTGCGCCTCAACGGGCGATGGGCCGCGCGCCAGGCTGGGCTTCGACCTCGCCCTGAGCGAGCTCGACGATGGCTTTCTGGTCGAGGTCGGCACTGAACGCGGCGCCGCCGTCGCCGCGCAACTGCCGCTGCAGCCCTCGCGTCCGGAACAGCACCGGCAGGCGGAACAGGAGATCGAGGAGGCGGCGCATCGGCAGTTTCGCCGGCTGCCCTCACGCGACCTACAGTCCACCCTGTTCGGACGCCTCGAACATCCGCGCTGGGATTCGGTGGCCGCACGCTGCCTCTCCTGCGGAAACTGCACCAGCGTCTGTCCGACTTGCTTCTGTCATGCCGAACAGGATGTCCCTGCGCTCGGCGGTGCACACACCGAGCATATCCGTGAGTGGGATTCCTGTTTCAGCCTCGGTCACAGCCATCTGCACGGCTTCGTGGTCCGGCCGGAGACCCGGCACCGCTACCGTCAATGGCTGACCCATAAGCTCGGCAGCTGGCACGCACAATATGGCCGCAGCGGCTGCGTCGGCTGTGGGCGCTGTATCACCTGGTGTCCGGTCGGGATAGACATCACCGAAGAGGCCAACGCCATCACGGGCGACAACTGGGAATCGAGGGGGAACCCATGAATCCCTACCTGCCGCGCGAGGCGCAGATCATCAAGCGCAGCGAGGAATCGCCCAATACGGTCAGCCTCCTCCTTCGCCTGACCGACGGCCAGCCTTACGACTTCGCGCCGGGCCAGTTCAATATGCTGTACCTCTACGGCTGCGGCGAAGTGGCCATCTCTGTCGTCAGCGATACCGAGGACAGTGGTCTGCTCATGCACACGATCCGCGCCCTGGGCCGTATCACCCGCGGCCTGACGGCGTTGAAGCCAGGTAGCCGGATCGGTCTACGTGGCCCGTTCGGGCGCGGCTGGCCGATGGCCGAGGCGGAGGGGCAGGACGTCGTGATCGTCACTGGGGGGCTGGGTTGCGCGCCCTCGGTCTCGGTAATCCATCACATCCTCAGCCGGCGCGAACGCTATGGTCGCCTGAGCATCCTGCAGGGCGTGAAACACACTGATGATCTGATCTGGCGCACCCAATACGACGCCTGGTCGGCGCTGCCGGATGTCGAGGTGATGCTCGCGGCCGATATCGCGGAACCCAGCTGGGACGGCCATGTCGGATTGGTGACGACGCTGTTCAATCGCCTGCATCTGAACGCCGACAGAACTGTGGCGATGCTGTGCGGACCGGAGGCCATGATGCGCGCGGGCGCGCAGGGCCTGCAGATCCTCGGCCTCGATGCCGACAGCATCCATCTGAGCATGGAGCGCAATATGCAGTGCGCCGTCGGTCACTGTGGCCACTGTCAAATCGGCGCCCATTTCGTCTGCCGCAATGGGCCGGTATTCCGCTGGCCCGAGATACGTTCACTGCTGGGCAAGCGGGGTTTTTGATATGCAGCGTCCAGGTATCGCTGTCCACAAGTTCTCGTCCTGTGACGGTTGCCAGCTGGCCTTTCTGAATGCCGGCGAAGACCTCCTCGAACTGGCAAGACTGGTCGACATACGGCATTTCCTCGAGGCGGGCATCGCCGATGAGTACGCCCAGGTCGACATCGCCTTCGTCGAGGGCAGCATATCGACCAACGAAGAGCTGATACGTATCCAGCGTGTCCGCGCGAACAGCCGCTACGTGGTCACCCTGGGCGCCTGCGCCACCGCCGGTGGTCTGCAGGCACTGCGGAATCTGGATGACAGCAACGAGACCTGGAAACACGCCGTCTACGCACAACCGGAATTCATCAAGACCCTGGACCAGGCCGATCCGGTCGGCGCCCACATCAAGGTGGACTTCGAGCTTTGGGGCTGCCCGGTCAATGGCCAACAGGTGCTGGCCGCCGTTCAACAGCTGTTGTTCGGCGTGACGCCGCTGGACCCACGTGACAAGGTCTGCATGGAGTGTAAACGCCAGCATGTGGTGTGTGTCATGGTCACGGAAGGCCGGCCATGTATGGGCCCGGTCACTCGCACCGGTTGTGGCGCGCTATGTCCGCGCTTCGGCCGCGACTGCTACGCCTGCTTCGGCCCGGCCGAGAACCTCAACACCGATGCGATGTCGCAGCGCCTGCAGGGGCTGGGGCTGCCGCCGTCAGACGTCGCGCGGCGCTTCCTGTTCATCAACAGTCACGCACCGGCATTTCACAAGGCTGGAAAGCGTTTTTACCGCGCGGGCTTTGCCGATGACTGAACGCAGCGTCTCCATCCATGTGCCGGCGATGACCCGCGTCGAGGGCGAGGGTTCACTGCGCCTGCGCATCGAACAGGGAAAAATCGAGGAACTGGCGCTGGATATCTTCGAACCGCCGCGCTATTTCGAGAAGTTCCTCGAGGGCCGTCGCTATCATGAGGTCTTGGATATCGTCGCCCGAATCTGCGGTATCTGCCCCATCGCTTATCAGATGAGCGCGGCCCAGGCGCTGGAGAACGCCTTCGGTATCACGCCGACGGCCTGGGTGCGCGACATGCGGCGGGTGTTTTATTGCGGCGAATGGCTACAGAGCCATGCGTTGCATGTGCATTTACTGGCGGCGCCGGATTTTCTCGGCTTCGACAGCGTGATCGGCATGGCCGAGAAACACCCCGAGGCCGTGCGTCGCGGCCTGCGCCTGCAGGGCCTCGGCAATGAGCTGATTCGGCTGCTCGGCGCGCGTTCGGTACACCCGGTCGGGGCCTGTGTCGGTGGCTTCTTCCGGGCACCGGCGAACGAGCAGGTAGCAGCGATGCGCGATCGACTGAGCGCAGCGCTGCCCGATGCCGAGGCACTGGTGGCCTGGGCGGCCGCGCTGCCGGTGCCGGATGATGACCAGGCCTTTGTCAATGTGTCGCTGCGGCACCCCAGCGACTACCCCTTTGCCGAGGGGCGAATCGTGTCCGACAACGGGCTGGACATTGCCGTCGACGACTATGACCACCACTTCCAGGAGCAGCATCGCAGTCAGTCGACGGCGCTCTTTTCCGCGCTGCATGGCCAGGCCTACCTGGTGGGGCCGCTGGCGCGGTTGAACCTGAATCTCGACCGGCTGCCGGCCGCGAGTCGCGAATTGCTCGCGCAGACAGGGATCGCCTTCCCCAGCAGCAATATGTTTCATAGCCTGCTGGCACGCGCGGTCGAGATCCATATTGCCGTGGTCGAGGCAAGACGCCTGCTGGAGCACTACGCCGAGCCGCCGATCGCGCACGCCGAGGTCGACCCGGTCGCAGGCGTCGGTTGCGGCGCGACCGAGGCCCCACGTGGCCTGCTGTGGCACCGCTATGAACTCGACGATCAGGGCATAGTCAGGAACGCGCGCATCGTACCCCCAACCAGTCAGAATCAGGCCCGGCTCGAGATCGACCTGCGGCAAAGCCTGTGTGCCTTCGGCCTGGACCAACCCGACGACGCCCTGCGCCTGCGCGCCGAGACCGTGATCCGCAACTACGATCCCTGCATCTCCTGTGCAACCCACTTCCTCAAGATCGACGTCGAGCGCAGATGATCCGCGTGATCGGACTGGGTTCGCCGTTCGGTGACGACCAGGCCGGCTGGCGCGCTATCGACCTGCTACGCTCACGTGGTCTCTCTGGCATCGATCTGATCGCACTCGATCGCCCCGGACAGTCGCTGATCCACTGGCTAACCGACGTAGACTGGTTGATCCTGGTCGACGCGGTGTCCTCCGATACTCCGCTCGGCAGCGTAATACGGCTCGATCCGGAGAGTCTCGACCAGGCGTCCCGCGGCATCAGCAGCCATGGACTGCACATCGGCAAGGCGCTGCAATTGGCATCAACGCTCGGCTGCCTGCCCCCGCGGGTCGATACCTATGGCATTGAGGTCGGCCGACCCGATCTGCAGGCATTGCGCAGCGAGATAGCAGGCGGCGCAGCCGCACTGGCGAACTCGCTCGCCCGCGAGCTGAGTCGCACCTAGCCCGGAAATCTCACCGTTTTTCGTAACGAGGGCGCCGAGACACCGCTGTGGCGGGGCGCACGGAGTGAAAGACGGTGAAGGCGTAGCCGACACTACGTCGCACCGACTGCATCGAGACCGTTTCGCCAGGAGCGAAACGGGTCGCACGCGGTGCGCCCGCAGGGCCGATGCCAGGGATGGCATCGGACAGCGCCCCGTCATGGCGAGGGTATCGGGGGCCGCAGCAGGAAATCGGTGAGCTATGCAGGCCAGTGGCAATATTCAGGCTGACCCCTTTCTTATAACCCGTTAATCTCGCGCATCAGCATCTCGAGGCTGCTGAGTTTCGGTTCCTCTGATTCGAGATCCGCATTGGCTTCCGACGCCGCAAGCCTACGCTCCCGCTCCGCGGCTGCGGCGGCCTCAGCGGCTGCGGCAGCTTCGGCCGCCTCGATAGCCGCAAGGGCCTGCGAGATCTCGCCGTCAACGGCGCGGATGTCGGCGTGATCGGACACGATGCGCCGGCCGCGTTCGACATACAGTGCGGCCCGATCATAGTCCTGGGCACGCAGCGCTGCCCTGGCCAGCGCAGCGTAGCGTTGTGCAATCCACTGCATGCCTGCCTGAGCGTTAAGGTTGTCAGGCTGTATCTCCAGCACCCGTTGCAGATAGAGATAGGCGTTGTCGTCTTTGGGCAACAATAGGCGATTCTCTGCCAGGGCCCGATCGGCCAGCGCCAGCAGATCCATGACCAACGCGGCCTCGACCAAGGTGGCCCCGTCGAACGCCTCGATTGGGGCCGTGGCGACCGGCAACCCTGCCCTCGTGACATATGCGGCCCCGGCATCCAGCTTTGCGGCGGGCGAGAGTGATGCACCACGGACCAAAAGCGACTGTGCTGCCGGATAAGGCTCGCGTTGCCGCTGTGACACAGTATCAACATCCTCTCCCGCGGTGCCCGGTTCGAGGGCAGCTGCCGACATCACCGCTGCGTCTGGCGGAACCGGTGAGCGATCCGGACCCAGGTGCCGGTCATTGGATGGAATCGAGGCGCCGCCCTCGTCAGCACCTTCCGTCAAATCCGGCGCGCTAACGACGGTCTGCTGACTGATGTCCGCACCCGATGCGCCGCTCGCCGGCAACACCGTGACATCAGCCTCCGCAATCGCCGACGCCGTGGCGAGCGCCAAGATCTCGAGACTACCGGGCTGCTGGGTAATACTGTCGACGACGCCACGGGTCACCGCAGCAAGATCGCCGACCGCGGGTGCGGCTTCCAACGCATCGTCGAGGCCGCTGTTGGCGCCGAGGCGACGTAGATCTGCGACCGCGGTCGCTTGCGCGGTTGCCAGCACGGTCTGTTCGGATGCTGGAGTCCCCGCCGGCCAGTCCCTCGACATGTCGCCCAGATCCGGGTCGCCCGCATTGGATAGCGCAAGATAGCCCTGCTCCTTATTCAACACATAGCGACGACCCTCAGCGGGCGCCTCAACCAGCTCCATCAGCGGCTTGGGCACTGGCGCGACCACAGGCAGGGCGGTCGCTGTCGACCCGCTCAGCTGCCAGCTCAGGATCGCGACGGCAAGGGCCGCAACGATACCCAGGCCAGCCGTCACCGGACGCGGCCAGCGCGACAAGCCAGCGCGACGCCAGAGGTATTCACCGCGCTCGGCGGTTGCGCTCGCCGACGACTTCCGCCGCTTGGGCGCAGACCTCGCTGCGGCTTCAGACGGAATGACTCGCATCAAGGATGGCGAATCGGCCGCTACGGGCATCGCTCGCGATGCCGTTTCGCCCATAGGCGGCAAGTCCGCGAGGTACTGTCCAGACGGCGGCGGGCTCGACGCATTTGCCGCGACGCGACCCCGCGTACTCGGCGTCAGGGCAAGACCGTGGACCGGATCGAAAACCCCCTGCGACCCTTCGCTTGCGCGATCCGCATCGTCGTGCAACGGGGCCAGCAACTCGTCGCGCAGATCGCGCACCACTGCGGTGACATCACGCTCGTTGAGGCTATGTCTTTCTTCCGTGCTGCCAAGCAACAGCAGGCGACTGCAGATCTTGTTCACATGCCGGGGAAGGCCATGGCTGTAATCGTAGATCGCCTTGACTGCCGGACCGTTGACCGAGGGATCGCCCGCCCAATCGGCGTACTCGAGCCGGTACTGGATATATGCCTTGGTTTCCTCCAACGTCATTGTATGCAGGCGACAACTGGCAATGACACGCTGTTGGAACTGCTCCATCCCGGGGGCTGACATTACAGTCTCGAGCCCCTCTTGACCGAGCAATATCAGTTGAAAGACCGGTCGCGAGCGCGACTGTATATCAGTCAACAGTCGCATCGACTCCAGTGCTTGATGAGAGAGTGTCTGGGCTTCATCGATCAGCACCAGCGCACGCCGATGCGATTGTTCCAACTCAATCAAGTAGCGCTCGATACGATGGGAGAGCATCGCCCGATCCAGGCCTTCGACCGCCAGGCCGAAGGTATAGCCCAGTTTGCGCAACAGATCGGTCGGATCGAGATCGTTCGCGATCAAGCGAGCGCTGACGACCTGAGCGGGATTGAGATCGCTGAGAAGCCGCTCGGCAAGCGTTGTCTTGCCGGATCCGGACGGGCCCGTTACCACGACGATCCCCTCACCGCGCTTTAGGGCATAGCGCAGATAGGCCCATGCCTTGGCACAGCTGCTGTGCGCGAAACAGACACGGGGGTCCGGCAACAACCGAAACGGATCGCTGCGGAGTTGATAGAAGCGCTCGTACATTACCGCTGGCCCTCACCGGTCTCCAGGTGCAGAGAGCCACCCTAACAGACCGGTTCCGGCGCCGAAAACAGCAGAAGCGCAGATGAGTGCTTTAAATCCTACTCACTGCAACATTATTTGAAATAAATCCCGATTCTGTTGCGGCGTCACGCGGGCCATCGATCGGGTCTTCAGCCCGCCTAATCACCCCCGCCGGCGATCCGCGCAGCGGCCTCTCGGGTATAGAAACGCCCACCTCGAACAAATCCCGCGAGGATGCTGGCAAGCACCTCACGCACATTGCCGCGGCGATCGCGCGCGACTACCCAATCCTCAGGCAGGCCGTCGAGTACATGCACCGGGGCAATGGCACCGTTGGCGAATCGCGAAACGACGGTCTCTCCCGTCGCGGTATTGAAGTAGGCGGGTCGGAAGCCCAGCGACCGGTTGTCTTCGCTTACGCCCCCGGTCCCGCGAAACACCGCATTCTCACGACGCAGCTTTTGCCGGCAGAGTGCGCCGAGCTCGTGACCGGCCGGGCGCCGGAGTGCAACATTGCGATACCCAATACACGGTGGTGTTCTACTGCTGGCCACGGCTCTCTCCCAGGCGAAATCGGCGACATCTCATCCGATGGTAGAAATGACATAAGCATCAGCTGTGCCAGCGTTTGGGAAGCTCGATAATCACAGTATGAATGGGCAAAAAGAAATATTTATTGTCAATCAATTAAGAGTTTTTTCTTAGATCATTTCTAGATTATTTCCGGTCCCGGCATTCATCACCAAAAATACGTTTCGTAAAATTTTTTGAACAAACTGACGCTTTGCCGCAACCCAGAGGCCAGGTCGGCCACATTCGTAGGAAGCGCGTGACCAGGGTGCAAGAGGCGAAGCGCGGACCTAGCTACTGAGCGGCGTCAACACTATCGCGACGCCATGGTCGACCAAGTCGGCATCGGCTACACCACGGATTGTCCGACCTGCACTACTGCGCAGTGCCATGGATGCCGTCTGGAACGGTGATGCTGTGGCAGTGCGGGCGACTTCGGCCCCCTGGCTGCTCTATCGATACCGATCCAGAACAAGGTAGGGTGTTGCCGCCATGGCCCGACGGTCACATCCTTTCTCCGCTGAGCACAGCTATAGCGTCAGCCCGCCATGGGATACCATGGTGGCCCTGGCCATAACGAAGACTTGGGTCCCACTCATGCAATTGCGAATTCTCCTGTTTTCTCTCGCCCTGCTGATGGCCGGCTGCCAGACCGCGTATTACAGCACCATGGAGGGCCTCGGTTTCGAAAAACGCGATATCCTGGTGGACCGCGTCGAGGACGCGCGCGACGCGCAACAGGAGGCCAAGGTACAGTTCGAGTCGGCACTCGAGCAGTTCATTGCCGTCACTGACTATCGAGGCGGTGACCTCGAAGATCAGTACCGCAATCTGAAATCGGAATTCGAGGACAGTGAGGACCGTGCCAGAGCTGTCCGCCGTCGCATCGACGACGTCGAACGTGTCGCCGAGGACTTGTTCGATGAGTGGGAGGCAGAACTCCGCCAGTACACCGACGCGAATCTGCGTCGCGCCAGTGCCGATCAGCTGCGCAGGACACAGACCAGCTATCGTCAGCTGATGGAGGCCATGCGCCGAGCAGAGTCGAAGATCGATCCCGTGCTGCTCGCGTTCCGAGATCGGGTGCTCTTCCTGAAACACAACCTCAACGCCCAGGCGATCGCGTCGTTGAAGACCAACCGGGCCGCGGTCGAATCGGATATCCAGGCACTGATACGGGACATGAACCAGTCGATCACGGAGGCAGATCGGTTCGTCCAGTCGATGGGCGCCCCGAAGGCCTAGCCCGAAAATCTCACCAGGCGAACGAGCAATATCGGAAAACAGGCTTTGAAACATGGTGTTAGGTTCAAATTTCTGCGCTCGGGTAAATGACAGTCTGTTCTATGTGGTTTTTGGACCGATTTGGCCTTCGCATCTTGCGCGATCCTTCTCAAACCATAGCGACGGCTATGCTTTTTCGAACGATCACCCAAGCTGCTTGACCCT
>JASFJQ010000033.1:0-10673 GCA_050121305.1 Chromatiaceae bacterium | reverse complement strand
AAGGCGCCAGGGCCCCGTCCAGTTCGCTCAAGCGTGCGGGCACGCCGTTCACCAGCTCGGTGAAGTAGTCGCTATCGATTTTCTTGACGTCCTGCTCGCGCAGGAAATGATCAACAATGACGCCGATGTCCTGGCCAGCCATCTGCCACTGATACAAAGCCTGGATCGCCAGACTGCGCGAGCGACTGCGTTGCCGGCTCACCGTCGAACCACCTCAGAGCTCCCGCAACAGATTGACCATCTCGATCGCACTGGCGGCCGCCTCGCCCCCTTTATTGCCCGCCTTGGTGCCGGCACGCTCGATCGCCTGCTCGATGGTATCGACCGTCAAGACGCCGAAAGCGATGGGTATGCCGTGCCGCAGCGTGACCTGGGCCATGCCCTTGACGCACTCACCCGCCACGTACTCGAAATGCGGCGTGCCGCCGCGAATCACCGCGCCGAGGGCGACGATGGCATCGTACTCGGCCTTGGCGGCGATCTTCTCCAGCACCAGCGGCATCTCGAAAGCGCCGGGCAGGCGCACGATAGTGATGTCCTCCTCGGGTGTTCCATGACGTTTCAGGGTGTCGATGGCACCGGCCTCAAGGCTATCGACGACAAAACTGTTCCAGCGCGCGACCACGACACAGAAACGGGCGTTGCTCACCGTCATGCCGCCTTCGATCGTCTTGATGCTCATATCGCTTTCCTCTACAACGGCCAGTCCGCTGTTTCACTCCGTACTGACGAACTCGACCACCTCGAGATCGAAGCCTGCCAGTGCATGCAGATGCTTGGGCGCACTCATTACACGCATCTTGCGCACCCCGAGGTCCGACAAAATCTGTGCCCCCACACCGATAGTCCGAAGATCATCGTCCCTGCCCTTCGCGCGTGAGGGTATTTGATCGTCCACGCCGTGCCATTTGTAGTCCTGGATGCGCTGCACAATGTCGCGCGCGGTGTCGTAATTGCGCAGCACCACGATCACACCCTCACCTTCCGCGGAGACCTGATCCATCACGCGGCGCAAAGGCCATCCGCAATCTCGGGTCCCCTCGAACAGATCGCATAGGCTGTTTTGAACATGCACCCGGACCAGCGTCGCACGATCGGGGCTGATGTCGCCCTTTACCAGCGCCATGTGCATTTCGTTGCCAATGACATCCTGGTAGGCGAACAGCTGGAAATCGCCATGCTGGGTCGCCAGGGTACAGGACGTCACCTGCTCGACGGTCTTTTCGTGCTTGATCCGATACTGAATGAGATCGGCGATCGTACCGATTTTGAGGTCGTGGCGCTGCGCAAATTGCTCCAGGTCCGCGCGCCGCGCCATGCTGCCGTCTTCGTTGAGGATCTCGACGATCACGGCGCTGGGGGCAAAGCCCGCCAGTCGCGCCAGGTCGCAACCCGCCTCGGTGTGCCCGGCACGCACCAGCACACCTCCGGGCTGGGCCATCAGCGGAAAGATGTGGCCCGGCTGGACCAGGTCCTGAGGCTGTGCGTCCGGTTTGACCGCGGCCAGCACGGTGGTGGCGCGATCGGCTGCCGAAATTCCCGTGGTGACCCCCTCCGCCGCCTCTACCGATACCGTGAAATTGGTCGCCTCGAGCTGATTGTCAGTATTGACCATCAGCGGCAGACGCAGCTGGCGGCAGCGTTCCTTGGTGAGGGTGACGCAGATCAGGCCGCGCCCATACTTGGCCATGAAGTTGATAGCCTCTGGCGTGGTGACCTCGGACGCGAGGACGAGGTCGCCCTCGTTTTCCCGGTCCTCGTCGTCCATGATTATCACCATCCGACCGCGACGCAGTTCCTCGATGATCTCTTGTGTGCTGTTCAGTGCCATGGTGCTGCAGCTCGTTGCGAACCAATCAGTGTAACAGGCCGAAGGCGCCACGGAGAATGCCCGAGTGACCGAAAACGAAGGGGTAATCCAGTACCACCTCGACTATCGGCCTGGCCCGCTGCCGCCCGATGCAGCCCTTTCGGGCCTGTTCCACTGGTTCCGCCGCTGCCGCGAGCACGCGCTGATCGGCCGCTCCCCAGATCGCTACGCCGGCGCTGCCTATGGCAACGTCAGCGTCCGCGTACCCCACGGTTTCGTGATCTCCGGCACCCAGACCGGCGGTCGCGCGGCCCTGACCCCAGATGACCTGGCCTGGGTGCTCGATTTCGACGTCGCGAAGAATCAGCTCACGGCGACCGGCCCGAGCCGTCCGTCGTCCGAGGCCATGACCCACGGGCAGATCTACCGTGGCCTGGCCGCGATCAATGCGGTAATCCATAGCCACTCACCTCGCATCTGGCGGCAGGCACAGGCGCTACAGTTGCCCAGGACCGCAGGGTTCGCCCGCTACGGCACGCCGCAGATGGCCCACGAGGTCGAGCGATTACTGAAGGCGGACCGTCGGGCAACACAGGGCGTATTCGTGATGGGAGGCCACGAAGACGGCGTTGTGAGCTACGCCAGCGGTATCGACACCGCCGGTGAACTGCTGCTGGCGCTGCAGGCACGGGCCGAGCGGTCGCTCGGCGCAGGCGAGGACTAGCCCGCCCCTATCACCGGTTACCGAATGTGCGGCGCGATACGCTGGCGGCGCAAAACGCTGGGATAATGAGTTGAATTACAATGCGCAAGAACAAAACGATCTCCCTGGTACTCGGTAGCGGTGGGGCCCGCGGTCTGGCGCACATCGGCGTCATTCGCGTGCTGCAACGTCATGGCTGGAAGATCGGCACCATCGCGGGCAGTTCGATGGGCGCCCTGATCGGTGCGTTTTACGCCGCCGGCAAGTTGGAAGACTACGCGGAATGGGTGCAGGAACTCACCGAACTCAACGTCCTGCGTTATCTCGACATCGCCTGGGGCGGCGCCGGTCTGCTCAAAGGGCAGATGTTGATGGAGACCCTGCAGGACTTCGTTGGCAGTCACCGCATCGAGGATCTGCCGATCCCGCTGACCATCGTCGCGACCGACGTCCTCAGTCGCAAAGAGGTCTGGCTGCGGCACGGTGACCTGTTCGACGCGATTCGGGCATCTATCGCGGTGCCGACCATATTCACACCCCATGTGATCGATGAACGCCCCCTGCTGGATGGCGGGATTCTCAATCCGGTGCCGATAGCGCCGACACTGCAGGATCCGACAGAAGCGGTGATCGCGGTCAGTCTGTCCGGAATACCGAAGAAGATCGGCGCCGGCAACCGTCTGCGCAACAGCGCGCCGTCGGCCGAGGGATCTCGCCACCGTTACCAGAAAAAGATCGAGGCCTTCATCGACCAGCTGCAGGCACGCCTCGGTCTCGAAAACGACGACGAGGATGAGCAACCCAGATTGTCATTGACCGATGCCGCACTGCTCTCCCTGGACGCGATGCAGGCGAGCATTGCACGCTGCATGCTCGCGGCCTATCCACCCGACCTGCTGATCGAGGTACCGATCAACACCTGCGGGGCGCATGAGTTCTATCGCGCACGGGAGGTCATCGCGGCAGGCGAATATTGGGCGGAGGGCGCAATCGAGCGATTCGGCAATCATCGGGAATGAAGCGATGTCCACCCCCCCGCCGAGGCCAGCAGGACCGTAGGGTCAGTGATGCTCAGTCAAGGACTTCGCCCCGTCACGCTAGCTGAGTGCCATCACCCCTGGGATTCATTCTTAAGGAAACCGGTCCGCGAGAGCAGGCCCATGTCGACCGCCGAGGCGGCCGGATCGGCCGCCTGCTCGCCGAGCAGGAGCCGCTCCAGATAACGCGCCACCAGGTCGACCTCGAGATTCACCCGCGTGCCCGCGTGATAGCCGTCCATAATCGTCTCTTGCAGCGTATGCGGCACGATATTCAGCGCGAAGCGCGCGCCGTCGACGGCATTTACCGTCAGGCTTACGCCATCGACCGAGATAGAGCCCTTGTGCGCGATGTAGCGCGCAAGCTCGCGCGGCGCCTCGACGGTGAAACGCACCGAGCGGGCGTCATCCTGACGCTCGAGGACCGTGCCCATGCCGTCGACATGCCCGCTGACCAGGTGCCCACCCAGCCGCGTGCCCAGCGTCAAGGCCTTCTCGAGATTGACCCTGCTGCCCGACTGCAGTTGCCCGAGACTGGTCAAAGACAGGGTTTCACGTGATACATCGGCGGCAAAGCCGTCACCCGAGAGCGTCACTGCGGTCAGACAGACACCATTGACCGCAATGCTGTCACCCAGCGCCACGTCGCTGAGGTCCAGCTTCCCCGTGAATACCCGCAAGCGGACGTCGCCACCGCGCTGCTGCAATTCGGCGACCTCTCCGACCGCCGCGATAATCCCGGTAAACATCCAGCAACCTCCGCTAATTTTCCAGATTCGGGCGCAGCCGGATGCGAATATCGCTGCCGACATGGCGTACGTCGTCGAATGTCAGCTGCAGCCGGTCTGCCATGCGCTCGATCCCGCCCAGCGCAACCAGGCCGCGCGCGGCCTGCCCCATCAGATGCGGCGCCATATAGACGATCAATTCGTCGACCAGGCGGGCCTGCAGCGCATGCCCGGCCAGCGTCGGGCCGGCCTCGATCAGCACCTCGTTGACCGCGCGCGCGGCAAGCAGCTGCATCAGGTCCGGGAGTTGGACCCGACCGTCGTCCTGCGGCCGGCGCGCGATCTCCGCACCGGCGGCGCACAGTGCCTGTTCGCGCGCGCCGGATGCCCCCTCGCCACAGACGATAAGGGTGTCGCCGGGCAGGCGCAGCAGACGTGCCGTGGGCGGGGTGCGCAACTCACTGTCCAAAATGACCCGCAACGGCTGGCGCAGGTAGTCCGGCTGCTCCACGCCATGCAGCTCCGCGACCGCCAGGCGCACATTCATCGACGGGTCATCGGCCAGGATCGTGCCGATCCCGGTGACGACGGCGCTGCTGCGCGCGCGCAGCCGTTGCACGTCCTGGCGCGCGGCCTCGCCGGTAATCCATTGACTCTCGCCACTGGCCATGGCCGTGCGGCCATCCAGGCTCATCGCCAGTTTCGTGCGAACATAGGGGCGACCCACACGCATGCGCTTCAGAAAACCCGGGTTCAGCGCCTCAGCGTCGCTCTGCAGCAGACCGACCTCGGCGTCCACGCCCGCTGCGCGCAGCATCGCGATGCCCCGCCCGGCGACCAGCGGATTGGGGTCCGTCATGGCTGCGACGAGGCGGCTGATGTCGGCCTGGATCAGCGCCTCCACACAGGGTGGCGTCAGGCCATGATGGGCGCACGGCTCCAGCGTCACATAGGCCGTCGCGCCCCGCGCCGCCTCGCCGGCGGCCGCCAGGGCGTTACGCTCGGCATGCGGCTCGCCTGTTCGGCGATGCCAGCCTTCGCCGACGATGCGTCCCGCGTTGACCAGCACACAGCCTACGCGCGGATTTGGGTCGGTCGTGTAGAGGCCGCGTTCGGCAAGGCGCAGGGCTCGCGCCATGAATCGGTAATCCTCGGCGCCGAACGAGCCGCTCATCAGTCGTCGTCAAGGAAATCAAGTTGCTGACGTCGTGCCTCCGGCGTCAGCTGGCCTTCCAGTCGTTCGATCTCTTCGCGGAACGCATTGACGTCCTCGAACTGTCTATACACAGACGCGAAGCGAACATAGGCCACCTGGTCTAGCTTCTTGAGCTCATCCATCACCAGTTCGCCAATCTTGCGCGAGGAGACCTCACCCTCGCCGCCGGCCATCAGACGGCGGGTGATGTGATGTATCGCCGCATCCGTCGCCTCGGTGGAGACGGCACGTTTCTCCAGTGCCCGCTCGATCCCGGCGCGCAGCTTGCGCCCGTCAAAGTTGACACGCCGACCGTCGGTCTTGACCACCCGCGGCAGGTTCAGCTCCGCGGCCTCGAAGGTCGTGAAACGCTCCTTGCATACCGTGCATTCCCGGCGCCGCCTGACCTGATCACCATCTCCATGCAGCCGGGAATCGACCACCTTGGTGTCCAGGGCTCCGCAGAACGGGCATCGCATCGCAGTTCAGATTCGCGACACGCCGGACCGCGCACACCCCAAGCGCGCCTCCGACGATGGTGACCGGAGACCGCCCCCGTCCAATAGACGCATGCACTGCGGGATCATCGATAGACCGGGAACTTTGCACACGCCGCCAGGGCCTTTTGCTTGACTGCAGCAATGACTGCCGTATCGCCGCGTCCGTCGATCACATCGCACATCCAACCAGCCAACTCGCGGCACTCGGCCTCGCCGAAGCCGCGCGTGGTGACGGCCGGGGTGCCGACGCGGATTCCCGAGGTCACGAATGGCGACTGCGGATCGTTCGGTACGGCGTTCATGTTGACTGTTATGTTTGCCGACCCTAGCCAGGCATCGACCTCCTTGCCGGTCAGCCCCGCCTCGATGAAACTGACCAGGAACAGGTGATCGTCCGTGCCCTTGGAGACCACATCGTAGCCCCGTGCCATAAAGACCTCGGCCATGACCTGGGCGTTCCTGATCACCTGTCTCTGATATTCGACGAACCCAGGTTCCATGGCCTCCTTGAACGCCACCGCCTTGGCTGCGATCACGTGCATCAGCGGTCCACCCTGGCCACCCGGGAACACCGCCGAATTGAGTTTCTTTTCCAACTCGGGATTCGCCCTGGCCAGGATCATACCGGCGCGCGGGCCGCGCAGGGTCTTGTGCGTCGTCGTGGTCGTCACATCGGCAATCTGCACCGGACTCGGATAGACGCCGGCGGCCACCAAGCCCGCGATATGGGCCATGTCGACCAGTAGGTACGCACCGACCGCATCTGCGATATCGCGGAAGCGCTGCCAGTCTACCACCCGCGAATAGGCAGAGAAGCCGGCCACGATCATCTTCGGCCTGTGTTCGCGGGCGAGGCGCTCGACCTGGTCGTAGTCGATCTCGCCGGTTTCCGGATTCAGGCCGTATTGAACGGCGTGATACAGCTTGCCCGAAAAGTTGGGCTTGGCGCCGTGCGTAAGGTGGCCCCCATGCGCCAGACTCATGCCGAGGATCGTATCGCCGGCCTCGCACAGCGCAAGGTATACCGCCGCATTCGCCTGCGAGCCGGAGTGGGGCTGCACATTGGCGTAATCGGCGCCGAACAGCTGCTTGGCGCGCTCGATCGCCAGCTGTTCGGCCTTGTCGACGAATTCGCAGCCGCCATAGTAGCGCTTTGCCGGATAACCTTCGGCGTATTTGTTGGTCAGGACGGAACCCTGTGCCTCGAGGATACGCGGGCTGGCGTAGTTTTCCGAGGCAATCAGTTCGATGTGCTCTTCCTGACGACGCTCCTCTGCCTGGATGGCCGCGAACAGCTCGTCGTCGTAACCCTCGATCTGCATCTCTTTGCTGAACATCAGCCACCTCTCAACATGAAACCAAAATGCGAACGGCCCCGATCGGGGCCGTTGACCGGGTATCTGCACACCCCGGTTTCCGCCGAGTCTGCTGCAGTCGGCTGGCAGCGTCAAGATAGCCCGATCGACGGTTACGAAACCCGTGCAACGTCCTCTGAGACAAAAAAGAAAGCGGCGCGTTTCCGCAGCCGCTCTTTTCGTGTGGGTTGGGGTGGACGATGGGGCTCGAACCCACGACCACTGGAATCACAATCCAGGGCTCTACCAACTGAGCTACGTCCACCATATCAAATCGGCGTCAGCACGCAGGACCGACTGACCTGCTCTTGCGACCCGCGCCCCGCGGCGAATCTGGCGCCCCGAGGAGGACTCGAACCCCCGACCAATAGCTTAGAAGGCTACTGCTCTATCCAGCTGAGCTATCGGGGCCGAACCCAGTAACAAGCAGAATCTGGTCGGGGTAGAGAGATTCGAACTCCCGACATCCTGCTCCCAAAGCAGGCGCGCTACCAGACTGCGCTATACCCCGAGGTTCTCGACCGTTCACGCGAAGACCAAATATTGTATGTGGCGGCACCGTGGCCGTCAATGAAACCGCCCTGTCTGCTATCATCGCGGCCCTCACCCCGACCGGTAGGGCCCACGCCAGGACAACCATGACTGCGCAAATTCTCGACGGCAAGGCGATTGCCGCTGACATACGTGAACAGGTGCGGCGCCAGGTCGAGGCCCGCGCGGCCGCTGGTCAGGACGCGCCAGGCCTGGTCGTCGTCCTGGTCGGCGAGAACCCGGCCTCGCAGGTCTACGTCCGCAACAAACAAAAGGCGTGTCAGCAGGTCGGTATCAGGTCGGAATTGCTGCAGCTGCCGGCGGATACCAGCCAGGCCCGACTGCTCGAACTGATCGAGCAGCTTAATGCCCGCGACGACGTCGACGGGATCCTGGTGCAGCTGCCGTTACCGGCACAGATCAACGAAGACCTGATCACCGAGCACATCACGCCGACGAAGGACGTCGACGGTTTCCACCCTTGGAACATGGGTCGTCTGGTGCTGCGTCAGCCGCTGCTACGGCCGTGCACGCCGAAGGGCGTGATGACCCTGCTGGCGCACACCGGTATCGACCTGGTCGGCAAAGATGCGGTCATCATCGGCCAGTCCAACATCGTCGGTCGGCCGATGCTGCTCGAACTGCTGATGGCACGCTGCACCGTCACGATATGCCACAGCAAGACACAGCACCTTGTCGACAAGGTGCGCGGGGCGGACATCTTGGTCGCTGCAGTCGGGGTGCCGCGCTTCGTCAAGGCGGACTGGGTGAAGTCGGGCGCTGTCGTGATCGACGTCGGCATCAACCGCATGCAGGACGGCAGTCTATGCGGCGATGTGGACAGCGAGGCAGTGGCGGCGCACGCCGGGTGGATCACCCCAGTGCCCGGTGGGGTCGGTCCAATGACTGTCGCGACCCTGTTGCAGAACACCCTGCTCGCCGCCGACATGCACGACCGACGCAGTTGACCGGGCGCGCGGTTCGGCGCGGTCATGCGCCAACCCGCTGACCGCACCTGCGCAATTCCTCGTGCGGCGTATTTCTTCAACGCCGGTCGGTCTGTGTACAATCGCGAGCTTCCAAGATTCGCATCACGCAAAAAGCTCCATCGCTATGGCCCAGTACATTTTTACGATGAATCGCGTCAGCAAGATCGTGCCGCCGAAGCGGCAGATCCTGCGTGACATCTCCCTGTCCTTCTTCCCCGGTGCCAAGATTGGCGTCCTTGGGCTCAATGGTGCGGGCAAGTCGTCGCTGCTGCGTATCATGGCCGGCGTGGACACCGAGATCGACGGTGAGGCGCGGCCGCAGCCGGGCATAAAGGTCGGCTTTCTGCCGCAGGAGCCGCAACTCGATCCTGCCAAGGACGTGCGCGGAAACGTCGAAGAGGCGCTGGGCCACATCACCGAGGCAATGGCCGAGCTCGACAAGGTCTACGCGGCCTACGCCGAGCCAGATGCAGATTTCGACGCCCTGGCCAAACGCCAGGCCGAACTCGAGAACATCCTGCAGGCGGCCGACGGGCACAACCTCGACCGGCAACTGGAGGTCGCTGCCGATGCGCTGCGTCTGCCACCCTGGGATTCGGATGTCAGCAAGCTCTCCGGCGGCGAGCGGCGGCGCGTCGCGTTGTGCAAGCTGTTGTTGTCCAAGCCCGACATGCTGTTGCTGGACGAGCCGACGAACCATCTCGACGCCGAGTCTGTGGCCTGGCTGGAGCGCTTCCTGCACGACTACCCGGGTACCGTCGTCGCGGTAACCCATGACCGCTACTTCCTGGACAATGTCGCGGGATGGATCCTCGAACTCGACCGCGGCCACGGTATCCCCTGGGAGGGCAACTATTCTTCATGGCTGGAACAGAAAGAGGCCCGCCTGGAGCAGGAACAGAAGCAGGAGCAGTCGCGCATCAAGGCGATGAAAGAGGAACTCGACTGGGTCCGCCAAAACCCCAAGGGACGACAGGCCAAGAGCAAGGCCCGCCTGGCGCGCTTCGAGGAACTGCAGAGCAGCGAATTCCAGTCGCGCAACGAGACCAACGAAATCTACATCCCCCCGGGTGAGCGTCTCGGCGATCTGGTCATCGAGGCCAACGGCCTGAAGAAGGCCTATGGGGATCGCCTCTTGTACGACGGGCTGACCTTCAATCTCCCGAAGGGCGGCATTGTCGGCATTATCGGCCCCAACGGCGCCGGCAAGACCACGCTGTTTCGCCTTTTGACGGGCCGGGAGCAACCCGATGCCGGAGAGCTGCGCATCGGCCCGACCGTGCAACTGGCCTATGTCGATCAGAGTCGCGATTCCCTGGATGGCAGCAAGACGGTGTGGCAGGAGATCTCTGAGGGCCAGGAGATCATTACCGTCGGCAGATTCGAGATGCCCTCGCGTGCCTATTGCTCGCGGTTCAACTTCCGCGGTTCTGATCAGCAGAAGAAGGTCGGCGACCTGTCCGGCGGCGAGCGTAACCGGGTGCATCTCGCCAAGCTGCTCAAATCCGGTGGTAACGTGCTGCTGCTCGACGAGCCGACCAATGATCTGGATGTGGAGACCCTACGTGCCCTGGAAGAGGCATTACTCGCCTTCCCGGGCTGCGTCGTCGTAATCTCGCACGATCGCTGGTTCCTCGACCGCATTGCGACGCACATCCTGGCGTTCGAAGGCAACTCGGAGGTCGTCTGGTACGAGGGCAACTTCGCCGACTACGAGGAGGACAAAAAACGTCGCCTCGGTGAGGACGCCATCAACCCGCATCGCATTAAGTATCGGCGCATCGACGCCTGAGACATGCGTATGGCGCGTAAAGTCGGCGCATGA
>JASFJQ010000032.1:0-10703 GCA_050121305.1 Chromatiaceae bacterium | reverse complement strand
GGGTGTGCAAGCGAAATTCGGTGTTCGTCCGGACCAGATCGTCGACTTTCTGGCGTTGACCGGCGACAGCGTCGACAACATCCCGGGTGTGCCCAAGTGTGGTCCGAAGACCGCCGCCAAATGGTTGAACCAGTTTGGGACGCTCGACGAAGTCATGGCCAGGGCCGACGAGGTCAAGGGCAAGATCGGCGAGAATCTACGCGCGGCGCTCGATCAGCTCCCGTTGTCGCGTGCACTCACGGAGATAAAGACCGATGTGCCGCTGGCGTCGGGCCCAGATGATCTCAAGCCAGGCGAGGGCGACCCTGCAGCACTGCGCAGGCTTTTCGAACGCCTGGAGTCACGGCGATTGTTGGCCAGCCTCGATGAGCAGGCCGATGCGGCGCCCAAAGCGACAGCCGGGTTGCCGCAGGCCGATTACACCACGGTCCTCGAGCGTGGGCAGTTCGATGCGTGGCTAGAACGGCTACGGGCTGCGCCACTGTTCAGCTTCGATACCGAGACGACCAGCCTCGACTACATGCAGGCACGTGTTGTCGGCGTGTCGTTCGCGGTCGAGCCGGGTGAGGCCGCCTATGTGCCGCTGGCGCATTGCTATCCCGGCGCGCCCGAGCAACTCGACCGCGAGGAGATCCTGGCGGCACTGAAGCCCTTGCTGGAGGATCCCGGCCGGCGCAAGGTCGGCCAAAACCTTAAGTACGACATGAGCGTACTCGCCAATCATGGCATTACGCTGCGTGGTATCGCATTCGACACCATGCTCGAGTCGTATGTCCTGAATGCGTCGGCAGGACGTCACGATATGGACAGCCTGGCAGAGCGCTATCTGCAGCACCATACGATCCATTTCGAGGACATCGCCGGTAAGGGCGCAAAGCAACTGACGTTCGATCAAATACCCTTGGAGCAGGCAGGCCCCTATGCAGCCGAGGATGCGGATATCACGCTGCGTCTGCACCAGGCGCTGTGGCCGCAGCTCGAACAGACGCCCCCGCTTGGCGATGTCTTGACCGGCATGGAGGTGCCACTGGTCAGCGTGCTGTCACGCATGGAGCGTAGGGGTGTGCGTCTCGACCGCAAGATGCTCGGCATTCAGAGCGCCGAACTGGCCAAGCATATGCATTCGCTGGAGCAGCAGGCCTACGGGATCGCCGGGCGCAGCTTCAACATAGGCTCCCCGAAGCAGATCGGGCAGATCTTTTTCGACGAGCTGAAGCTGCCGGTGATCGCCAAGACGCCCAAGGGGGCGCCCTCGACCGCGGAATCGGTGCTTCAGGACTTGGCCGAGCAGGGGCATGAGCTGCCGCAGGTGATCCTGCAGCACCGCGGCCTGGCGAAACTCAAGTCGACCTACACCGACAAGCTGCCCGATCTGGTCAACCGAGATACCGGGCGACTGCATACCAGCTACCATCAGGCCGTTGCGGCTACCGGCCGCCTCAGTTCCTCCGATCCCAACCTGCAGAATATTCCGGTGCGCAGTGAAGAGGGGCGGCGAATTCGCCAGGCCTTCGTGCCCGAGCCGGGCTGGCGCATGTTGGCGGCCGACTACTCGCAGATCGAACTGCGGATCATGGCCCATCTCTCGGCCGACAAGGGTCTGCTGAATGCGTTTGCCGCCGGTGCGGATATCCACCGGGCGACAGCGGCCGAGGTGTTCGGCGTCGACAGCCCGGACGCGGTCACCCCGGAACAGCGTCGCTCTGCGAAGGCGATCAATTTTGGACTCATCTATGGGATGTCGGCATTTGGGCTGGCCCGACAGTTGGGGATCGAGCGGGCTGACGCACAAGAGTATGTCGACCTGTATTTTGCACGCTACCCGGGTGTGAAGGCGTTCATGGAGGGCACGCGGGAAAAGGCGCGTGCCCAGGGTTATGTCGAGACCCTGTTCGGCCGTCGCCTGTATCTGCCGGAAATCAATGCGCGCAATCAACAGGTGCGTGCGGCCGCCGAACGTACGGCGATCAACGCGCCGATGCAGGGGACTGCGGCCGACATCATCAAGCGCGCAATGCTTGCGGTGGATGCCTGGATACTCAACGATGCCCCCGCGGTGCACATGCTGATGCAGGTGCACGATGAGCTGGTATTCGAGGTCGCGGCGCCGGAGATGGATACCGCAAATCGGCAGATTCGCCGACTGATGGAGGGTGCGGCATCGCTCGAGGTGCCGTTGGTGGTCGACATCGGCATCGGCGACAACTGGGACGAGGCGCACTAGTCGGGCGGGCTAGCTGTGCCGATACCGAACCAGGCGTCGAGCTTTGCGTGGGCCTCGTCGAGGCCGCTACGCTTGAGCGAGGAAAAGGTCTGCACAGTGAATCCCGGATCGATGTCTCGCAGCGCCCTGCCCACTTCCAGCCGGACGTTGGCGGCCGGCCCCTTTTTCAGCTTGTCCGCCTTGGACAACAGTACGTGCACCGGCAGCGAGATCTGGCTGGCCCACCGCAGCATCTGCGTGTCGTAGTCCTTGAGGGGATGGCGGATATCCATGATCAGCATCAATCCGCGCAGGCATTTGCGCCGCTCCAGGTAGGCGGCCAGTGCACCCTGCCACTCGCGCTTGATCCCCTCGCTTACCTTGGCATAGCCATAGCCCGGGAGGTCGACGAGGCGTCGCGACTCGTCGATGGCGAAGAAATTCAGCAGTTGGGTGCGCCCCGGCGTCTTGCTGGTGCGCGCGAGTGCCTTTTGATCGCACAGGGCGTTGATCGCACTCGACTTGCCCGCATTCGACCGGCCGGCGAAGGCGACCTCGAACCCCGCATCGTCAGGCGTCTGGGACAATCGGGCGGCGCTGGTGAGAAAGATGGCCTGCCGATACAGCGGATTCATCGGTCAGGGAAATCACCGCGCCGCCAGTGGCCGGACTTGCCGCCCGATTTTTCCTCGAGGCGCACGTTCTCGATTACCATGCCCCGGTCGACGGCCTTGCACATATCGTAGATGGTCAGCAAGGCCACCTGCACGGCGCACAGCGCCTCCATCTCGACACCGGTCTGCCCCCGCGCCTTCGCGGTCGCGCTGCAGTGGATGCTATCTTGCGTGGCATCGGGGGAGAATTCGATACTGACTTTGGTCAGCGACAGCGCGTGACACAGGGGCACGAGTTCCGACGTGCGCTTTGCCCCCATGATCCCGGCGATCCGAGCCACAGCCAGCACGTCGCCCTTCTTGTGTCCACCTGCGAGGATCATCTCTAGCGTCTTACGCTGCATCCTTATGCCGCCACTCGCCACCGCAACGCGCTCAGTGACGGCCTTTTCGCCGACATCGACCATGTGCGCCTGGCCCTCGGCGTCGAAATGCGTGAAGCGATCAGACATGACCGGCGGTCACGGCATCGCGGTATTCGAGCGATTTTGGGACCTCGCGCTGCTCGAACGTCATGCTGTCGAGGTCAGCGAGCACCCAGGTCGCCGGTGCCTGGCCGACGCCGCCGATGGTGCCGGGATTTACCACGTGCGTGATGCCGCCGGCACAGTTCTTCTGCTCCAGTATTTCGGCCTTGTGGCTATGCCCGCAACACACCAGGTCCCAGTCGCCGGTGGCCGCCATCGCGCGCGCATAGTGCGGGTAGTGGACCAGGAAGATCCGCCGGCCGGCCAGTTCGATGCCGGCGTCCATGCCGTGAAAGCGCACCACGCCGCCGGGCCTGTGGGCCAGCTGGGTAAGCGCAAACAGGTCGCCGGTGTTGTTGCCGTGGATGACGTGCACCGGCAGCCCGTATTTCTCCAGGCAGTGCAGTGTGCTCGGGGCGACCAGGTCGCCGCAGTGCAGCACGGCCTCTGCGCCCGCTGACTTGGCCTCGGCGACCGCAGCATCGAGCAGTGGGATGTGGTCATGACTATCTGAAAGGATACAAACCTTCATGCGGGGTGCCTTTATGGTGCCTGGCTTCCATGCATTCTACCTGCGCCCGCCGTGTGACGCCTGCCTGCATCCAGCCGCCCGAGGGCGCCGCTGCAGCGCCGCCCGGGTCCGGGGGGTAGTCAGAAGTTGGGCTTCTCGGGTGCGTCCTTGTACATCTGCACGCTGTCCATGATCTCCTGCTTGGCCTCGTCGACGCCGTACCAGCCATCTACCCGCACCCATTTTCCCTCGTCCAGGTCTTTGTAGTGCTCGAAGAAGTGAGAGATACGATTGAGTATGTCACCCGAGAGGTCGCGGAAACTCTCGACACCGCGGTAGGTCTTGCAGAGCTTGTCGATCGGCACCGCCAGCACCTTGGCGTCGTCGCCGGACTCGTCCTTCATCTTGAGCACCCCCACCGGGCGGCAGCAGATGACCGATCCGGAGATCAGCGGGTCCGGCGTCAGCACCAGCACGTCTACCGGGTCGCCGTCCTTTGACAATGTGTGCGGGACATAGCCGTAATTGCAGGGGTAATACATGGCGGTCGACATGAAGCGGTCGACAAACATCGCACCGGTTTCCTTGTCGAGTTCGTACTTGACGGGGTCGGAATGCGCGGGGATCTCGATAATCACGTTGATTTCATTGGGCACATTGCCCTTGCTAACACGGTCCAGATTCATGCAGCCCCCTCGGGGTTCGACGCTTGCCCAGGTCGATAAGGGTAGGCGCACTCGGAGGATGCGTCCACTCGACCAGACAGAGGCCTCACCGACTGCCGATTAGGGTCCAACCAGATCTTGGCATGCTTTCTGATAGCCTTTTCCTCGGGGTGGAATGCCCTGGTAGCGGTCGTTTCGCCTGAACTAGAGCGCGATGTTATGTCATTATTGATAGAACTTTGGGCGCGCCAACCCGATAGCCTCTAAAGTTCCCGGCGCAGTGCTCGGTCTATAAGAAATTCTCTCAAGGAGTCGCTCTATGCTCGGTTCGCTCGTGGCCCCATTCCTCGGCATCGTTGGACTCGCAGCCGCCTATTTCATCTATCGCAAGATCATGCGGATACCGGCCGGCGACACCGCGGTTACGGATATCGGCGATCAGATCCATCTTGGCGCGATGGTCTTCATGGGGCGGGAGTTCAGGACCCTGGGCATTTTTGGCGCGATCGTTCTGGTGTTGTTGTTTATCTTCCTCGGCGCGAATACCGCCATTGCATACCTGACGGGCGCCCTGGCCTCTGGGTTGGCCGGTTACTTCGGCATGTTCACGGCCACCCGTGCCAACGTGCGCACCACCACGGCGGCAAACCGTCATGGTGCCGCGGCCGCGCTCTCGGTTGCGTTCTTCGGCGGGTCGGTGATGGGTCTGCTGGTGGCCTCGATGGGCCTGCTCGGTCTGGGCATGCTGTACCTGTTCTTCGGCGGCGACCCCGAGACCGCACATACGATCCACGGCTTCGGCATGGGCGCCTCGATGGTAGCGCTGTTCTCGCGCGTGGGCGGCGGTATCTACACCAAGAGCGCGGACGTCGGCGCCGACCTGGTCGGCAAGGTCGAGGCCGGTATACCGGAGGACGACCCGCGCAACCCAGGCGTGATCGCGGACAACGTTGGCGATAACGTCGGTGATGTCGCCGGCATGGGTTCGGACATCTTCGAGTCTTACTGCGGCGCGATGATCGCGACCATCGCGATCGCGTCGACCATGACCCTGGCCGCCGCGGACCCGCTGGGGGGGCAGCATATGCTGATGGGGCTGCCGCTGCAGCTGGCCTCCCTGGGGCTGTTGTGTTCCCTAGGCGGCATCTTCCTGGTCAACAAATCCTCTGACAAGGCACCGGAAAAGGCGCTGCGCGCGGGCACGCTGGGCGCCTCGGCGGCGTTCATCGTCACCGCCTACCTGCTGATTGCCGTGCTCGGCGGCAGCCCGGCGATCTGGGGTGCCGTGGTCGCCGGTGCCATCGGCGGCGTCGTCATCGGCCTGGTCACCGAATACTACACCGGTGGCGAACCGGTGCGGCGGATCGCCAAATCGGGCGAGACCGGGACTGCGACGGTAATGATCACGGGTCTGGCAATCGGCATGCAGTCGGTGGTCGTCCCGATACTGACCATCTGCACGATCATCTTCGTCTCCAACGCACTGGTCGGCCTCTACGGGGTGGGCATCGCGGCGGTCGGCATGCTGGCCACGGTCGGCATCACCATGGCGATCGACGCCTATGGCCCCGTGGCCGATAACGCCGGCGGCATTGCCGAGATGGCGGGTCTGGGCGAGGAGACACGCAAGATAACCGATTCGCTCGACGAACTGGGGAACACGACCGCGGCGATCGGCAAGGGGTTTGCGATCGGCGCGGCTGCGCTGGCCGCGCTGGCGATCATCACCGCCTATGTCGAGACTATTTCCGCACGAATACCCGATTTCATTCTTCTGCTGAACGACCCCGATGTATTGATCGGGATGTTCATCGGCGGCCTGCTACCGTTCTTGATCGCCTCGATCACCATGACCGCGGTCGGCGATGCCGCCTTCGATATGATTCAGGAGATCCGCCGCCAGTTTCGCGAAATCCCGGGGCTGCTCGAGGGCACTGCCAAGCCCGATACCGCGCGCTGTGTGGACATCGCGACCAGCGCGGCACTGAAAAAGATGGTGTTGCCCGGTGTGATCGCCGTCTCGGCGCCAGTCGTCATCGGCTTCGGCATCAGTGCCCAGGCCCTGGGCGGAATGCTGGGCGGCGCCCTGGTGTCCTGCGTATTGTTGGCATTGACCATGGCCAATG
The DNA here is from genome assembly GCA_050121305.1 of Chromatiaceae bacterium. Taxonomy (GTDB): domain Bacteria; phylum Pseudomonadota; class Gammaproteobacteria; order Chromatiales; family Chromatiaceae; genus Thiosocius. Next base: position 4,057 of record JASFJQ010000032.1, on the reverse strand, counting down.
CCGGCGGTGCTTGGGACAACGCAAAAAAATGGATCGAGAAGGGCAATCTGGGCGGCAAGGGCTCTGATGTCCACAAGGCGGCAGTGGTCGGCGACACCGTCGGCGACCCCTTCAAGGACACCTCAGGGCCGTCGATGAACATCTTGATCAACGTGATGGCGATCGTGTCGCTGGTGATTGCGCCGCTGTTGTGAGCGACAATCCATCCATGATTTTGCGGCGTGGGTGTCGCGGTTCGCCCATCGGGCTGGTCGAACGGAGTGAACCCCGCTGGCGCTAACCCAGTTGCAGCGGATGATGCGGCGAACCCGGCTGCGGCGGTCTGGCCACCTGCAAAAAGTATGCGGGTAGACTCCCGACCTCGCGCCGCGTTCAGGGTTGCTGGTCGTTTGCACATCCTCGGCTTACAGATGCTCAGCCTGTCCGGCTACCCGCTACCGGGACCGGCATGAGCCTGGACCTGGTCTCGCCCGATGACCTGCAGGCATTGTCAGTGACGCTGCAGCTGGCCGCGCTCACCACCTTGCTGCTGATCCTACTCGGGACCCCATTGGCGTGGTGGCTGGCGCGTACGCGCAGCCGCTGGCGGGCGATCATTGAGGCCGTCGTCGCCCTGCCGCTGGTACTGCCGCCGACCGTGCTCGGCTTCTATCTGTTGTTGATGATGGGGCCCAATGGGCCGCTGGCCGATTTCTCGCTGGCGTTTACCTTCAGCGGCTTGGTCCTCGGCTCAATGGTCTACTCGCTGCCGTTCGTAGTGCAGCCTCTGCGCGACAGCTTCGCCGCTGTCGGCGAGCAGCCGCTGGAGGCGGCGGCGTGCCTGGGCGCCGGCCCGCTGGATAGTTTCCGTAGCGTCGTGCTGCCGCTGGCCAGACCGGGCTATGTCACTGCCGCGGTGCTGGGTTTCGCCCATACCCTGGGTGAGTTTGGCGTCGTACTGATGATTGGCGGCAATATCCCAGGCGAGACCCGGGTATTGTCGATCGCGGTCTACGAGCACGTCGAGGTCCTGGATTATGCCCGGGCGCACCTACTCTCGGCCGGACTCCTGTTGTTATCGTTCGCGCTGCTGCTGGTGGTCTATGCCAGCGGCTTCGGTCGCAGGGTCACGCCTTGAGCATCGAGGTGGAGACCCGGCTGCGCAAGGGCGATTTCGACCTGCGGCTGGCATTCGAGGCGCCAGGGACGGGGTTCACTGCGGTGTTCGGGGCCTCAGGCTGCGGCAAGACTACACTGCTGCGTGTAATCGCCGGTCTGGAGCCTGAGGCACGGGGCAGGGTAAGCATCGGCGGGGAGACCTGGATGGGAGACGGCGTCTTCCTGCCGACGCATCGCCGCATGGTGGGCTATGTATTCCAGCAGCCAAGTCCGTTCGTGCACCTCAATGTGGCCGACAACCTGGCCTTTGGCATGCGTCGGCGGCGCGCCCCGGGCATTGGGCCGACGTTTGATCAGGTGGTAGAGCTGCTTGGTCTGCAGGCTATGTTGCAGCGACGGGTGCCGGGGCTGTCGGGCGGTGAACGCCAGCGGGTCGCGATCGCCCAGGCGCTGCTCAGCAACCCACGTGTGCTGTTGATGGACGAACCACTGGCCGCGCTGGATCAGGAAAGCCGTCTTGCATTGTTGCCTTATCTGGAGGCGCTGCAACGTGCATTGGATATCCCGGTGCTCTACGTCAGCCATGCCCTCGACGAAGTCGCCCGGCTGACGGACTTCATGCTGCTGCTGCGCGACGGCCGGCTCCTCGCCCGTGGGCCGGTGAATGACCTGCTGACGCGGCTGGATCTGCCGCTGGCGCACGGTGGCGAGGCGGAGGCGGTGATCCAGGCCCGCGTCGCGGTGCGCGATGCGCCCGATCATCTCAGCGAACTCGCGTTCAGTGGCGGCCGGCTATGGGTGCCGCGGGTGGCGCTGGCGACCGGGACTGCGGTCCGCTTGAGAATCCTCGCCCGCGATGTCAGTCTCGCTCGGCAACCGCTCGTCGGGAGCAGCATTCTCAACAGCTTCCCGGTGGTTGTCAGCGGCCTGGTCGACGATGGCCCGGCCCAAGTGATGGTCAGGCTGTCGGCCGGCGACGCCATGCTGCTGACCCGGGTCACTCGGCGTTCGCAGCGGGCGCTGTCGATCACCGCCGGCAGCCGCCTCTACGCGCAGGTCAAGAGCGTGGCCCTGCTGGCTTGATTTTGTCTGCGGTGCCGGAGCCGCCGCCGGGGTCAGCGCCCGACCCGCGAGAAATCCGTGCCCTCGGTAAGGCCGAATCGCTCGGCCAGTTCCCGCTCTCGGATCAATTGGTCGACTGCGCCCTGGCCATGTTCATTGCTGATCTCGGCCAGGATCAGGCGATCAGGCGCACTGCGTTGCGGTTATTGCCACCGCCAAAGGAGAGCTGTACCTGGATGAGTTCGCGTGCCTTATCGAGTGTCATGAATGATCGATTCCCCGGGTGATTCCAGCCCAGTCTGTCAGCCCAGCAAAGGGCCCCGCAGGGCCCTACGGTGGGTCTGTTTCGCGGCAGCCCGCTCAGAGTTCAAAGTCGGAGAGCTTGCGTGGCACGCTGACCAGTTTCAGGGTCACATAGTCGGGCATGCCATTGGCCTTGTAAGGCGGGTAGGCCTCCCCCTGGATCAGTGGGTAGAGATAGTCCTTGCATTTCTGGGTGATGCCGAAACCGTCATCGGCGATGAAATCCATCGGCATCATTTTCTCGACGTTGGCGACTTCGCTCAGTGGCGCCTCGCCGATCTCCCAGCGGTAAGGGTCGTTCGCGGTGCGCACCACCGTCGGCATAATCGAGTTCTTTCCCTCGAGCGCCTTCTCCACCGCCGCCTTGCCCAGCGCATAGGCCTGCTCGACGTCAGAGGCGGAGGCGAGATGGCGGGCTGCACGCTGCAGGTAGTCGGCAACCGCCCAGTGAAACTTATGGCCGAGGGCCTCCTTGATCATGTTGGCGACCACAGGTGCGGCGCCGCCGAGCTGCGCGTGCCCGAAGGAATCACGCGTACCCTGCTCGGCCAGGAACTTGCCATCCGGCCAGTGACAGCCCTCGGAGACGACGACGGTACAATAGCCGTGCTGTTGCACCTTGGTCTCGACGGCGGCGAGGAATTTGTCTTTGTCGAATTCGACCTCCGGAAACAGCGTGACGACCGGGATTCCTTCATCTTCTACCAGCGCGCCCGCCGCCGCGATCCAGCCAGCGTGCCGTCCCATCACCTCGATCACGAAGATCTTGGTCGAGGTGGCGGCCATCGAGCGGACGTCGAAGCTCGCCTCGAGCGTGGACACGGCGATGTATTTGGCAACCGAGCCGAAACCCGGGCAGTTGTCGGTGATCGGCAGGTCGTTGTCGACCGTCTTGGGCACATGGATGGCCTGCACCGGGAAGCCCATTTTCTCCGACAGCTGAGAGACCTTGAAACAGGTGTCTGCCGAGTCGCCGCCGCCGTTGTAGAAGAAATAGCCGATATTATGTGCCTTGAAGACCTCGATCAGGCGCTCGTACTCGCGTTTGTTGTCCTCGAGGCTCTTGAGCTTGAAGCGACAGGACCCGAAACCCCCGGAGGGGGTGTGCCTAAGCGCAGCAATGGCCTCGGCCGACTCCTGGTTGGTGTCGATCAGCGCTTCGGTCAGGGCGCCGATGATACCGTTGCGTCCGGCATACACATTGGCGATCTGGTCCGGATGCTGACGTGCAGTCTCGATCACCCCGCAGGCCGAGGCGTTGATGACGGCGGTGACCCCGCCGGATTGGGCATAAAAGGCGTTCTTCGCCGGCATGGTGTTTCCCCTCTTGATTTAGATTCAGATCGGCTGTTGTCGTGACCGTGGCGCCGGATCAGCGTCGCTTGTTGTCGATATCACCGCGCTCGCGCGCGACATGATCTGCCTGCGCCTGGAGCAGCGACACCGCACACTCGGTCAAGTCGTCGTATTCGTGGACCCCTGTCCCGTACTGTTGATAGCCGCGGTAAAAGAACTGACAACGATAGCGCCTTTCTGCGGTCTTGAAGATGACAAAATGGCAGCCGTCGGCCTCCCAGACGAAAACTGGGCAGGT
>JASFJQ010000031.1:0-10824 GCA_050121305.1 Chromatiaceae bacterium | reverse complement strand
TGCGCGCACGGCGCTCCGAGGTGCTGGCCGCAAACCTCGCGAACGCCGACACCCCCGGCTACAAGGCCCGCGATTTCGATTTCAAGGCGATGCTGCGCAAAGAGATCCAGGACCCGGTCCGTCTGGCCGCGACCCATCGCGGCCATATCCGGCCCGATGCGGGGCTGATCGCCTCGACCAGGATGGCCTACCGCGTGCCGCAGCAGGACTCGCTGGACGGCAACACCGTAGAGGTCGAGCGTGAACAAAGCGAGTTCAGCGCCAATGCGATGCACTACCAGGCGAGCCTGCGCTTCCTGGATTCGCGGATAAAGGGCCTGTTACGGGCAATTAAGGGTAGCGGTTGATGAGCAGCTTCAAGATCTTCGATATCGCCGGCTCCGGCATGAATGCGCAGAACCTGCGCATGAACCTGGTCGCCAGCAACCTGGCCAATGTGGACGCGGTGTCCAGCAGCACGGATGCCACCTACCGGGCCCGTCAGCCGGTATTCCAGGCGGTACTGGACCAGGCCAATTCGCGCAATCCAGCCGTTGGTGTCCGCATGGCCGGTGTCGTCGAGAGCAACGCACCGCTGGTGCGCGAATACGCACCGCAGCATGCCCTGGCCGACGCCGATGGCTACATCTATCGGCCAAACGTCAATGTCGTCGAGGAGATGGCGAACATGATCTCGGCCTCGCGCGCCTATCAGAACAATGTCGAGGTGGTGAACGCCACGCGGCAGATGCTGAGCGCAACCATCAACCTCGGGAGGTAATCCAGAATGAGCGGCATTGACGCACAACAAGACCTCTTTGCCGATCTTGGCCTGGCGCGCGCGGAGTCGCCGACGTCCGGCACCAACAAGGCGACTGACTTGGGTCTCAACACCTTCCTGAAACTGATGGTCACCCAGCTCAACAATCAGGATCCGTTCAAGCCGATGGAGAACGGCGACTTTCTCGGCCAGATCGCACAATTTGGCTCCGTCACCGGCCTCGAGCAGTTGAATCAAAACTTCGAGTCACTGGCCGCTTCGCTCACCTCCGGGCAGGCGCTGCAGGCGGGATCACTGGTCGGTCGCGAGATCCTGGCCCCGGTCGACAGCGGTTATCTGCTGCCGGGCGGCAGTCTGCGTGGTCAGGTGAATCTTGAACAGAGCAGTCCGCAGGTGACCCTGCGCGTGATCGATTCGGTGGGCCAGCTGGTTCGGGAGATGCCGCTGGGCTCGGCGCCGCCGGGCAGCCTCGACTTCGCATGGGACGGCATGGACGACCTCGGTAACTTCGTGCCGCCTGGACGCTACACCGTTCGCGTCGAGGCCCTGCAGAATGACCGTGCGGTCGACCTGCAGACGAAGCTGTTCTCGAAGGTCGAGAGCGTGAATCTCAATGGCAGCAATGGGCTGACCCTGAACCTCGAAGGCCTGGGACCGATGGCCTTCGACAATATCCAACAGATCTACTAAACGGAGCAGCCATCATGACCTTTCGTATCGCCCTCAGTGGCCTCAACGCGGCCTCCACCGACCTGGAGGTGACCGGCAACAATATCGCGAACTCCGCCACCAACGGCTTCAAGGAATCGCGGGCCGAATTCGCCGACCTCTATGCGAGTTCCATCCAGGACACCAGTTCTAACGCGGCCGGCCAGGGCGTGCGCGTCGCCAAAGTGGCGCAGCAGCATAGCCAGGGGTCGATCGATTTCACCTCGAACAACCTGGACCTGGCGATCAGCGGTCAGGGCTTCTTTGTGCTCAAATCGCCCGACGGCACCCAGGCCTATACGCGTGCAGGTGCCTACAGTGTCGATCGCGACGGCTATGTGATGAACCAGAACAGCGACCGCCTGCAGATCTACGAGGCGGCCACCGGGGTCGGCGGTACGACGACATTCAACACCGGGGTCCTGCGGGATCTGCAACTGCCGACCACGCCGAGTTCGCCGAACCCGTCGACCGCCATCAGTGCGGCGATCAATCTCAACTCGTCGCAGGAAGTGCCGACTGCGGCGTTCGATCCCGCGAATCCGGCCAGCTACAACGGCTCGACGTCGACCACGGTCTATGATTCGCTGGGGAACGCGCATACCGCGACCCTGTACTTCGCCAAGTCGGCTGCAGCGCCTCGAACCTGGGATCAACACCTCTATATCGGCGGGACCCTGGTCGGAGCCCCGAATACCCTGACCTTCGACGAAACGGGTGCATTGACCGATATCAATGGTGCTGCAGGGACGCGCGCGACCATGGCACCCTATGATCCGGGCAACGGCGCCGCGCCCCTGACCCTCGATCTGGAATTTGCCGGCACCACCCAGTACGGCTCGGCCTTCGCGGTCAACAACCTGAGCCAGGATGGCTTCACCTCCGGGCGGCTGGCCGGTGTCGATATCGACACCGAGGGTGTGATCTTCGCCCGCTACACCAATGGTCAGTCGTCGGCGCTCGGCAAAGTGGCGCTGGCCAAGTTCAACAACCAGCAGGGGCTGCGCCAGATCGGTGACACCAACTGGGCGGAGAGCTTCGCGTCCGGGGGGCCCCAGCTCGGCGAGGCCGGGACATCCAGCTTCGGTCAGATCCAGTCGGGCGCACTCGAGGCCTCCAATGTCGACATCGCCGCGCAGCTGGTGAATCTGATCACCGCGCAGCGCAACTTCCAGGCGAATGCCGAGGTGATCTCCACCGCGGATTCGATCACCCAGACCATTATCAACATCCGTTAATCGGTAGCGGGGGCTCGGGATCGAGGTTCGAAGTGACTTCGTCCTCGTTCCTGATGCCTCGTCGCTGTCGACCAGAGGGAGCAAACGATGGATGACATGCTGTACGTCGCGATGAGTGGCGCCAAAGAGACCTTGATCGCGCAGGCCGCCGCGACGAACAATCTCGCCAACGCCAGTACCACCGGTTTCCTCGCCGATCTCAATCAGTTTCGTAGCATGCCGGTATTCGGCTCCGGATACCCGACGCGCGTGTATGCAATGGACGAGAGCCCGAGCTCGAACTTCGATGCCGGCAGCGTGCAGCAGACCGGGCGCGATCTCGATGTCGCGCCCCGGGACGGCGGCTGGATTGCGCTACAGGCGGTCGACGGCAGCGAGGGCTACAGCCGTCGAGGCGACCTGCGGGTGGACGAGAACGGCCTGCTGGTGACCGGCAACAACCTGCCGGTGATGGGCAACGGCGGGCCGATCGCGCTGCCGCCCTTCGAGAAGATCGACATCGGCGTCGACGGCACGGTATCGATCCGCCCGCTGGGTGCGGCTGCTGATCAGCTCGCGGTGATCGATCGTATAAAGCTGGTCGCACCGCAGCTGGACCAAATGGAAAAGGGCGAAGACGGGCTGTTCCGCCGCAAGGACGGCGAGGTCGCAGAGGCCGACCCGGCGCAGCGTGTCGTACCCGGTGCGCTGATGTCGAGCAACGTGAATGCAGTCAACGAGATGGTCAACATGATCGAGCTGTCACGCCGCTTCGAACTGCAGGTCAAGATGATGAAGACCGCCGAGGAGAGTTCGACGGCGGCATCCAGCATCATCAAGCCGATCTAAGGCTGGCAAGAGATTTGCACAGCATTCATCAAACGCACTAAGCGCCGCTGTCGCGCCACCCGACGCGGTCTTTCAACCCAAGAGGTCTTCATCATGTACCCCGCACTCTGGATCGCCAAGACTGGGCTCGATGCCGAACAGACACGCATGGCCGTCATCTCCAACAACCTGGCCAATGTCAACACGACCGGCTTCAAGCGCGATCGCGCGGTGTTCGAAGACCTGATGTACCAGAACGTCCGCCAGGCCGGTGCCTCGTCGACCGAAGACACGACCTTGCCGTCGGGGCTCTACCTTGGCACCGGTGTGCGCACCGTGGCAACGCAGAAGCTGCATACCCAGGGCAACATCGTGCAGACCAACAACAGCCTGGATATCGCGGTCCAGGGTAGCGGCTTCTTCCAGATCAGTCACCCTGACGGCAGCCTGGTGTATTCACGTGATGGCTCCTTCGGCCTGGATTCCTCGGGTCAGCTGGTCACCCAGAACGGCTATCTGCTGGATCCGGCGATTACCGTACCCGCCAACACACTCAACGTTACCGTCGGTTCGGATGGCACCGTGTCGGCGATGGTCGCCGGCGACAGTAGCCCGACGCAGATCGGCAACATAACCCTGGCCCAGTTCGTCAATCCTACCGGGCTGGAGTCGATTGGCGACAACCTCTATCGCGAGACCGCGGCCAGCGGCTCGGCGCAGGTCGACACGCCGGGAAGCAACGGCGCGGGTACATTGATCCAGGGCTCGCTGGAGAGCTCCAACGTAAACGTCGTCGAGGAGTTGGTCAACATGATCGAGACCCAGCGCGCGTATGAGATGAACAGCAAGGCGATCTCGACGACCGATGACATGCTCGCCTATGTGAGCCAACAGCTCTAGCCTGAATAGGCCCCGGGGTTAGCCGGAGGTAACGCATGATGTTCAGCCAGACAGAAACCGAGGTACATCGCATAGGCTTTGGACTGCGCACGCTGTTGTTGCTCGCAATCGCCGCGGCGCTGCTCGGCGGCTGCAATACCAAGCCGAAGCGAGACCCCGAATTTGCAGCGGCCCCGCCGGTGGAGGTACCGCCGCCACCGCAAGGCAACGGTGCGATCTTTCAGTCCGGCTACGAGCGTAGCTGGTTCGAGAACGTGGTTGCCCGTCGGGTCGGGGATGTCCTACTGGTCAACCTGGTCGAGGACACCGAGGCCTCGCAGACCAATGAAGGCTCGGTAGACAAGAGCAACAGCACGAACATTGCGTCGCCAACCTTTTTTGGTCGCGGTATCAGCTTCGATCTCCCGTTCGCCGGCGGCTCCTACGACCTGAGTCAGAGCCTGCAGTCGAACACCTCGTTCGCCGGCGACGCGGAAAACACCCAGAACAACGAGTTCAGCGGTTCGATCTCGGTGACCGTGACCGAGGTACTGGCGAATGGCTACCTCAGGGTCCGCGGTGAGAAGCGTATCGGCATGACCGGCGGCAATGAATACATCCGTGTGTCGGGCACGATCCGCCCTGAAGACATCAGTGATCGCAACACGGTCGACTCCACACGCATCGCGGACGCGACCCTGGTCTATGTCGGCGACGGCCAGGTCTCCGATGCCTCGAAGATGGGTTGGCTGGCCAAGTTCTTCATCTCGACTATCTGGCCATTCTGAGTGGTGAATGAAATGAAGCGAAGCGTCGCATGTCCAGTATCTTTCGCCATCATGCGCGGCCTGTTGATCACCGCATTGGTGTTAGCGGCACAACCGCTGCAGGCCGAGCGCATCAAGGACCTGGCCTCGATCCAGGGTGTGCGCAACAACCAGCTGCTCGGCTACGGCCTGGTGGTCGGGCTGGACGGAAGTGGCGACAAGGGAGGGTCCTCGCCGTTTACCCGCCAGAGTCTGCGCAACCTGCTGACCCAGCTCGGTATCGTGGTGCCGCCGAATGTCCAGCTGAACCCAAAGAACGTCGCTGCGGTGACGGTGCATGCCGATCTGCCGCCATTCGCCAAGCCCGGGCAACAGTTCGACATCACCGTGTCGTCGATCGGTGATGCCAAGAGCCTGCGCGGCGGCAGCCTGCTGATGACCCCCATGAAGGGTATCGACGGTCAGGTATATGCCATCGCGCAGGGCAACCTGGTGGTCGGCGGCCTCGCGGCAGAGGGTTCCGACGGGTCCAAGATCACCGTCAATGTCCCGAGTTCCGGGCGCATCCCGGGTGGCGCGACCGTCGAGCGCAGCGTGCCCACGCCGTTCGGGCAAGAGCCGCTGCTGACGCTGAATCTCAAAGACGGCGATTTCACGACCGTGCAGCGCGTCACCGACGCCATCAACAAGGCGGTCGGTGAGGGCACGGCGTTCCCTGTCGACTCCACGTCGGTCAAGGTCAATGCACCGAAGAATATCGGCCAGCGGGTCGGCTTCATTTCGATGATCGAGAACCTGCAGGTCGAGCCGGCTGCGGCCGTGGCGCGCGTGATCGTCAATTCGCGCACTGGTACCGTGGTGATCAACAGCACCGTGCGCGTCAGTCCGGCGGCAGTGTCGCACGGCAATCTGGTGGTGACGATCAGCGAGAACGCCCAGGTCTCGCAGCCCGGCCCCCTGGCACGACGCGGCAGGACGGCCGTTACGCAACAGTCGGATGTGTCGGTGGCCGCGCCGGGCGATCGTCGCATGTTTGTATTCGATCCCGGTGTCACGCTGGATACCGTGGTGCGTGCGGTCAACGAGGTCGGTGCGGGCCCGAGCGACCTGGTGGCGATCCTCGAGGCATTGCGTCAGGCAGGCGCGCTGAAGGCCGATCTGGTGGTGATCTGAGGTCGCGTGAAGATGGTCGACATGCAACAGGTCTACACCGATTTTTCCGGCCTCGCCGCGCTGCGCGCACGCGCCCGTGAAGACCAGGCGGCGGCGCTGGATCAGGTGGCACGCCAGTTCGAGTCGCTTTTTCTGCAGATGATGCTCAAGAGCATGCGCGATGCCAGCTTCGGCGGTGGTCTGATGGACAACAAGCAGAGCGAGACGTATCGCGACATGTTCGACAAACAGATCGCGATGGATATGTCACAGGGCGAGGGCATCGGCCTTGCCGACGTGTTGAAGCGCCAGCTCGGCGCGGGCATCTCGATGGCGCACAGTGATCTTGCACCCGAGGATTATCTCGGTATGCCGATTGTGGCCCGTCCGAAGGCCTCCGCGGGCGACCCGCCGGGCGATCCGCCGGCCCCGCTCGATGGTTCACCAGAGGCGTTTATCGACAAGCTCTGGCCGGCCGCGGAAGAGGCCGCCGCGAAGCTGCAGCTCGCTCCCGAGGCCCTACTCGCGCAAGCGGCCCTGGAGACCGGCTGGGGGCGTCATGTGATGCGGCACCGCGACGGCGACAGCAGCCACAACCTGTTCGGCATCAAGGCGGATTCGCGCTGGCAGGGTGAGAAGGTGCGCGTCAGCACACTGGAATACCGCGATGGCGTAGCGTTGAAGACGCGCGCCAATTTCCGCGCTTACGGCTCCTTCGAGGAAAGCTTCAGGGACTATGTCGACTTTGTGCAGCGCAATCCGCGCTACCGTGGCGCCCTCGAAAAGACCCAGGATGCGAAGGCCTATTTCGGCGCCTTACAGCAGGCCGGTTATGCGACCGATCCTGCCTATGCCGAAAAGATTCAGCGCATTCTCGACAGCGAGCCCATGCGCCGGTTGAAAGGAACAGCTGCGGAGGACGCGACGGCCATCTGATTTGACGATGGCAAGACGGGACATCAATGGCAGGCATCATCAATAGCGGTATCAGTGCACTCAATGCATTCAAGCGGCAGCTGGAGACGACGGGGCACAATATCGCCAACGTCAACACCGAGGGCTACAGCCGTCAGGTCGTGCAGTTTCAGACCCGCGCCCCGCAGGCACTGCCGCAGGGCTTCATCGGCGCCGGCGTCGAAGTCGCCTCGGTACGTCGTCGCTACGATGACTTTCTGGCGACCCAGGTACGGGACTACACCTCGTCACACGCCGAGTATGACTACTTCCTGCAACGTGCCAATCAGGTCGACAATGTGATTGCCGATGCCTCGGCCGGCATCAACGATGCGATGCAGACGTTCTTTGCCAGCGTCAATGACGTAGCGGATGATCCCACCGACATCGCCGCGCGCTCGGTGATGATCAGTCGCGCGGAACAGCTCGGTGACCGCTTTCATTCACTCGACGGCTGGTTCGAGGACATGCGCCGACGACTGAATCAGGATCTCGAGCGCCAGGTCAGCGAGATCAATTCGTTCGCGCGGTCCCTGGCGGATGTCAATGCGCGCATTCGCGCCGCGGGCAGCTCCACCGGCGGCGTGCCTAACGATCTCCTCGATGAGCGCGACAAACTGATCGACGATCTGAGTGAGTTCACCAGTGTCGCCACGGTCGAAGAGGCCGATGGTGTAAAGAATGTCTTCGTCGGCACCGGCCAGGCACTGGTCGTCGGGACGACCTATAGCACCATGGGCGTGACCAACAACCCGCTGGCCGTGGATCGCAAGGAGCTGGTTATCCAGCAGACCGGCGGTGGCGTCGTCACTGTGACCGAACAGATGACCGGGGGCAGTCTCGGTGGCGCGCTGCGCTTCCGTGATGAAGTGCTGGACGGATCGCAGAATGCGCTGGGCCGGATCGCACTCGGCCTGGCCTCCTTTTTCAACGCAGAGCACCAGACCGGTATGGACCTCGATGGCCAGCTCGGCGGTGATTTCTTCAACGTGGCGTCGCCCAAGGTGGTGGGTGCGCCAGGCAATGCCGGCACCATCACCGTCGGCCATGCGGATTTTTCCCGTCTGACGACGCACGATTACCGATTGGATTTCGACGGGGCGACCTGGACGATGACGGATCTCGCCTCCGGTCAGCCAGTGACACTGACTGGCAGCGGCAGCGTGGCCGATCCCTTCCTTGCCGATGGTCTGCGGATCGTCGTCAATTCCGCCGCCGCCGGCGACAGCTACCTGGTACAACCCACGCGCAACGGCGCGTCAGGATTCGACACCCTGGTGACCAATGAGCGCCAGATAGCCGCTGCCGAGGCGGTAACGACCAGTTCCAATCCGGCAAACTCGGGTACCGGCCTGATCGGCCCCGGCGCATTGACCGCAAGGGCGGGTTCTGGCGCGGGACCGGCGCCGCCGGTCGGTATCAGCTTGGCCTATCAGGCGGGCAACCAGCTCGCGATCACGGTGCCGCCGGGCGCCCAGTTTGTGGACGCCAGCGGGGCGCCGATCGGCACTAGCGTGGCCTACGTCTCGGGCGAGGCCTATCGTGTCGATGTCCCTGGCCTGGGTATCTTCGACTTCGACATGACCGGGGCGCCGGCGGTGGGCGATAGCTTTAGCCTGAGCGATAACGCCGACGGCATTGGGGACAACCGCAACGCGCGGCGCCTTGCCGATCTCCAGACGGCCAACCTGATGCTCGGCGGCACTGCGAGTTTCGCCACCACTTATGGGGCACTCGTCGCAGACGTCGGTACCAAGACACAGCAGGCGAGCAGCAACGCCGGCGTTCAAGAGCGTCTGTTGGCACAGGCCCAAGCGGCAAAGGATGAGGTATCGGGTGTCAATCTGGACGAGGAGGCGGCCGACCTGGTGCGTTTTCAGCAGGCCTATCAGGCCGCCGCGCAGGTGATCAATGTCGCCAATAGTCTGTTCGAGACCCTGCTTGGCGCAGTGAGGAGGTAGGCGTGCGTATCTCGACATCCCAGATCTTTCGCCAGGGCGTCGATGCCATGTTGCAGAATCAGCGCGAGCTGAGCCGCACCGAACTGCAGCTCGCGAGCGGCAAGCGCATACTGAGTCCCTCGGACGACCCCTCGGCATCGGCGCGGGTGCTCGATCTGCAGGAGTCACAGCAGCGCCTCACGCAGTATCAGCGCAACGCCGACGTGGCGATCGCCAAGCTCAATCAGGAGGAGACTGCGCTGAGTGCCATCGGTGACACCCTGCAACGTGTCAGGGAGCTGGCTGTACAGGGCGCCAACGACGTGCTCGGCGTGGATGAGCGGCGCGCCATTGCGGTCGAGGTGCGTCAGCACATCGAGAACTTCATGCAGCTGGCCAACTCCCAGGATGCCAATGGGGAGTTCCTGTTCAGTGGCTTCAAGAGCAAGACTCAGCCCTTTACCCATGACGGCGTCGGTGGCTTCACCTACCACGGCGACGATGGTCAGCGCCTGCTGAAGATCGGTGACAGTCGCGAGGTGGCGATCGGCGATCCCGGCAGCGTGTTCATGGATTTCGCGGCGGCCGGCGGGGGGCTGACGAACATCGGTGAGGTTATGTACGACCTGGCCACCAACCTGGAGGCGGGCAACGGCTATCCGCAGGCCTTGACGGATATCGATTCTGCGCTCAGCAGTCTGCTGAGCACACGTTCGAAGGTGGGCGCACGTATGAACGCCGTGGACGATCAACGCGCCGCCAACGAGGCCTTCGATCTCGCGGCGGCCGAGGTGCGCTCGACACTCGAGGACCTGGACTACGCCGAGGCGATCAGTCGCTTCAATCAGCAGCTCACGGCGCTGCAGGCCTCACAGCAGAGTTTCATCAAGATCCAGGATCTGAGCCTGTTCAATTTCCTCCGCTGAGCGCCGCGGGCCCGCCAAAACATCACTAACGCAATGGGGTTGCGGGCGCAAACCTGGTTATATTTTATGGGCCCATCAATATTCTCTGAACCAGGAGGTGGTACTGCAATGACAGCCTACGAACGCCAGATCAAACAGACCGAGGCCTATTACGACGACCAGATCGCGATCGCGGAGGGCGACGGGATAGAAGTCCTGAACTCCGTCGTCAGCGACAGCCGCTTGCACGAGATTCTGCATAACCCGTACGACGAAGGTATTGACGAGGGCTGACAGGGCCTCGTCGGTGAGGCGCAGTCGCTGGACTGCGCCTCTGTTGGTCCCTGGGCCGCAGCAGGAAATCGGTGAGATAGCCAGGTTATTCTTGGGGTTCCTCTGACGCGGCCGGCATCGGCATGGGTCCGAACGGGGGCGGATGGGGCAGGTAAGGGTATCCCTGATGGCCATAGCCGTAGCCGCGACCAAGGCCGTAGGCGTCACCATAGCCTGAGCCACGCATGTCGGCGTTGATGCGGGCGCGCATCGCGAAGCTGAAGTCGGCCTCGCCCTCGGCGTCGCCATATCCATCGCCCCAGCCATTTCCCCAACCGTCGCCCCGGGTCGACCAGCGGTCGCCCCAGGTGTTGCCCCAAGGTCCCCAGCCGCTGTTCCATCCACCATAGGGGGGCGCCCAGCCCCCATAGGGCGGGGGTG
>JASFJQ010000030.1:0-10923 GCA_050121305.1 Chromatiaceae bacterium | reverse complement strand
TATGCCAGGGTATTCCCGGGGAGTGTCATTGCGCGGGTGCGAGTGCGGGCCGGTTTGAATACGGGGATGTTGGATCGCATGTTCGATTCCGTCGTTTGGTTTCGGGCAGGGTCCGCGCTGAGACGGCCCTGCGGCTTGCAAGATTCGTGCGCGGCAGAGTCTGTCGCCACGCTGCAGGGTTTTCGGCAGTGCGGCAACGCGTGCACAACTTTGGCACAATCTGCGGCAAGCTGTGTAGTAACACTGTGCCGAAGGGGTGCGTCGAGCCTGAGAAACTTCAGTGCGCCTGCGGGGATGCCCCGTGCGGATCTGGGCGTCGACTTTCGTTACTATCCCCGGCATCAGGCCCTCGACCCGGGGCGGCGGCGTGTCCCGTGGGCCCAGACGGAATCATGCAGCGCATCAAGATCACCCACAGCACGCGTTATCTGTATGCCGAGGACGTCCGGTTCCTCGATCACAAGCTCCATCTTCGTCCACGCGAGGGGCACGATATCCGTATCGAGTCCTCGGCGCTGCGTATCACGCCGGATTACCACATCAGCTGGCAACGCGACGTCTACGGGAATTCGGTTGCCATCGTCACCTTCCATGGCGTGCACCAGCGCCTGGAGCTGGTCAGCACCGTCGTGGTCGAGCACTACGAAGGGCCAGTCGACTCGCTGGCGCTGGCTGCACAGGCGCGGCAGTTTCCTTTCGCCTATGACCCGATGGAGCAGATCGACCTGGTGCCCTACCAGACCGCGGTGTTTGGTGCTGACCAGCCGCACGTCGAAGGCTGGATCCGGGACATCTGGCAGCCTGGTAGCGTCACCGGCACCATGGACTTCCTGGACGCGTTGAATCAACGTATCGCCACCGAGATCAGCTACATCGTCCGTGATGAGCCCGGCGTACAGTCGCCGGCCCGAACCGTGAGCCGCGGCAAGGGCTCGTGCCGCGATGTCGCCACGCTGTTCATCGAGGCCTGCCGCAGTTGCGGCCTGGCCAGTCGTTTCGTCAGCGGCTATCTGGTGTCCAGTGCGGCGGTCGAGGATCTTGCGACCACGCATGCCTGGGCGGAGGTCTATCTGCCGGGTACCGGCTGGCGTGGTTTCGACTCCACCGGCGGTCAGCTGGTCGGTGGCGACCACATTGCGGTCGCGGTGCACCGCCACCCCGAGGCTATCCCTCCGGTGTCGGGCAGCTTCATCGGCCCGACGGAACTGAAACCCATCATGGAAGTCCAGGTGCAGGTGCAGCGCCTGTAGGGCGGCGTCTCGAACCGCTCGCGACGGAAATCGGTGAGATGAGCGTGCGGGTCCGTTACTCGAACTTGGTACGCGCTCGCAGATCTTCGATGGCCACGGATACGTCACGCAGGCGCCCGCCATCCGCCGCTGTGCCTACCAGTACACCTCGGCCGGCAACGGGGATGATGCTATCGATCTGAAAGCGCCCCTTGGTACCGCGGATGAAGCATTCCTCGTCAAAGTACAGACGATCGCCGTCGGCACCGACGGCGTCCGACTCGAGTGTCTCGAAACCAATCAATGCAGCGATGTCATCGGTCCCGTCGATCTCGACCGGGCGGATCGATTGTTCCTCGGGAGCGATCAGATAGGCGCGCATGTCAATGCGGTCCCGGATCGTGGCAAAGGGCTGATCAACGCGGGCTACGCCGGCTGTGGGTCTCCTCCGTGCGCACCCAGCCGTCCCAACCTAGCCACGCAGTCTCTGGTACCATCGTTTGGCTATTCGTGCGTTCGAGCCAGCGACGGTGGCCGTTCTCCCAATGCCGCCTCGCCGCACTGCCTATCGGTGCGATCCAACGTCTGAACACAGCCGCCTCCGGCGGACGGCGCGGGTCTTGTTTCGTCATGTCGGACCTCCCAGGTTTGCTGTGCAGCCGTGCGCCGGCCGCGATCCAGGATCTCAACTACCGGTGCGATTCAGTTCTCTTCCTTGGGGCTTCCTGCTTTGCGAAAAACAACACCGCCACGCCCTGGTCCGAAATACGCGTTACGTATGCGGACCGCCTGTATAGCCTGATAACCTGCTTCGTGTACATACGGGTAAATGCCAACTCGATCGCAAGTCCTCGCGGCAGGAATGCATCGATCTCGATGAACAGCCCTGCACGACTGAGACTGCGAATCTTGCACCGCTGCGTGCGCTCTCCCCGTACGAACAGGTAGGCCTGCACGCCGTCGACAGGCCGGCGGGGGAATCGGCGCCTCTCCATTACAGCTCTCTCTTTGTTGCATTGATCGGCTAATGGAACGACAGACGCAAATAACGTGCCGTGCCACGGAATATCCTTAACTGCCAGTTGCTTGCGGCAAACTTATTCGGACCCGGACCTGTGAAGTGTAAAGTCAGCTGACACCTTCAGGAGCGCGATTCCTGGATTTGCAGGTAGGCCTCCACACTTGATGACCGATTGCTGAAACAAAGGCGGCCTAGCGCGCGATGACTCCCACCCAAACCCTGCGCGACGACCCACTCAGTCGAGCCTTATCTCAGCGAAATCATGAACTGTCGGGTGCGACGACGGCGCGCTGGCCTTCTCGCGCATCAGGCGTGTCGTCTGCATGCCCGCAGCGCTTGCCGCATCCAGTTCAGCTGGGATGTCGGAGAGGAACAGAATCGCGTCGGGAGGCAGACCGATGCTCTTTTGGATACGGCGATAGGAATCGACCTCGACCTTGGCGCCGAACTTGGTGTCGAAGTAGCCGCTGAACAGCGGTGTGAGGTCGCCGAACTCAGTGTGGCCGAACAACAGTTTCTGCGCATGCACCGAACCCGAGGAATACACGTACAGGTCGATACCCGCCCGGTGCCACGCACGGAGACACGCGACCGCGTCCGGATAGACGTGGCCATGGAAGTCCCCCTCTCGATAACCCGCCTCCCAAATCATCCCCTGTAGCGTCTTCAGCGGGGTAACCTTGCGGTCCTGGTCAATCCAGGCGATCAGTCGTTCGATCGCCTCGTCGACGTTCAGCAGTCGACCCACTTCGTTATCGACATCGTCCAGTACCTGGCGGATCGAGGGCTCTTCGAGATGGGAGGTGACATAGTCCGCCATGTGCCGTCGCGCGTAGGGGAATAGCACGTCCTTGACGAACGAAATCGCCGACGTGGTGCCCTCGATGTCGGTAAGGATCGCCTGGATCACGCCAGGTTGGCCACGTGGCTGTCGAAATCGGGGAAGCGCGTCGCAATGTCGCTGCCGCTGAACTGGGCCACCCAGCCGTCTGGCGCGGTGAAAAACCGAATGCATTTGAAATGCGGGCTCGTACCCATATCGAACCAGTGGGTGGTGTTGGCCGGTACGCTGATCAAGTCGCCTTTTTCGCACAGCACCAGGTAGACCTTGTCGTCGATATGCAGATAAAAAAGCCCGCGACCGTCGACAAAGAAGCGGACCTCGAAGTCGGCGTGTGTGTGCTCGGCGAGAAACTTCTGGCGCATCTCGGCCTTTTGCGGATGGTCCGGCCCAAGCGCTACCACGTCGACCGATTGAAAGCCGTAGTCTGCGTTCAGTCGGTCGACATCCGCCCGATACGCGGCCAGCACGGCATCTTGGTCGGCGTCATCCGCGAGCACCTGGCCTGCCTCCCAGCGTTCGAATCGTACACCGAGGTCCCCGAGGGCTGAGGCGATGGCCGCATGATCGCGGAGTGTCTCCAGCAATTGGCCCTCGGCCGACTGGATCGTGAGTGCAGACATTGGATTACCCTCCCGGTTGGCGGCGCAGCTCTATCTCGCAGGTGAACAGAAACTCGAAGGCCTCGATGTGACGCAAGGCGTCTTCGATCGACGCCCCCCAAGTGTAGAACCCATGGCCGCGAATCAGGTAGCCCGGCGCGTCGCAACCGCTGGCGAGGCGGGCATCGACCACTGCGGCCAGACGGGCTATGTGCTGATCGTTGTCGAACACCGGCACCGCGACGTTGCAGTCATGGCTTGCGACGTCCGGAAAGGCCTTGAGTAATTCGTAATCCTGCAGCACCAACGGATCTGCGCACAGCAGCGACAGTACGGTCGCGTTGACCGAGTGAGGGTGCAGAACTACCGCGGCGTCCGCGAAGCGGGCATACAGCTGGGTATGCAGCAGCGTCTCTGCCGAGGGTCGGCGCCCATCCAGCGACTGACCCGCGGTATCGACCCGCATGATGTCGTCGGTATGCAGTCTGCCCTTGTGACGGCCCGATACGGTGATCGCGATACTTCCGTCGGCGAGGCGCGCCGAGAGGTTGCCGCTGGTCGCCGGCACCATGCCCCGGGAGTAGAGATGCCGGCCGGCCTCGACCAGTTGTTCGGCGCGTAGAAGGAAATCGCTCATCGGCGCAGCCAGGCAGAGATCAGGCGCCGGACTATAGCAACAATCGCGGCGTACCGATCCGGCGCGTCAGAAGATCAGCTGCATCATCAGCATCATGACCACCAAGAACAACAGCGTCATGATGCCGCCGGCGCGCATGAAGTCGGGTACGCTGTAGCCGCCGGGGCCCATGATCAGCGCGTTTACCTGGTGAGTCGGGATGAGGAACGAGTTGGAGGTGGCAAGCGCCACGGTAAGGGCGAACACCGCGGGGTCGGCACCGGCGCCGATGGCGATGTTCACCGCCAGCGGCACTAGCAGTACTGTTGCGCCGACGTTTGACATCACAAGGGTGAAGAAGGTCGCCAGTACCGCGACCGATGCCTGGATTACCCAGATCGGCATGGTGCCGACCACGCTGAGGGTCTGTTCCGCAATCCATTTCGCGGTGCCCGAGGTCTCCACGGCCAGGCCGAGCGGGATCAGCGAGGCGAGCAAGAAGACCGTCTTCCAGCTCACTGCCTGATAGGCCTCGTCGATCTTGAGCACGCCAGCGAGGATCATGCCAATGGCGCCCGTCAATAACGCGACCGATAGGCGTAGGTCGCTGAACAACACCAGGCCCAGTGCGATCGCGAAGAACAGACCGGCATAGCCCACTTTCTGCGGGCGTAGCTCCTCATGCGGAAACTCGGTGGTGACTACGACGAAATTGCGGTCCTTCAGAAGTCTCGCCAGCGCATCCCAGTGGGTGTGAACGATCAGGGTATCGCCGCCTTGAAAGGGGATGTCGCGGATGCTGTCACCCTCGCGCATGGTCGCGCCGTTGCGGTGCAGTGCAATCGTGGCAAGGCCATAGACCTTGCGCATCCAGACGTCACGCGCGCTCTTGCCGACCAGGTTGGAGCCCGGCGGGATGACCACCTCCGCCACGCCGGAGCGGGCCGGAGAGAGGATCTCGCCGAGGACCTCGATGCTGCTGTGCAGGAAGAGGTCGTATTTGTCCACGAACTCGAGCAGCGGTTTCGGCGAGGCGATGATCCCCAGTACCATTCCCTCCCGGATATCGGTGTCGCGCGAGATGGTCCCCGGGCCGTATTTGAGGCTGCTGCCGCTCGCCGAGGCGATCACCCGAATCCGGTCTTCGTGCTCCACGTCGTCAAGTGTCTTGCCGATGAGCTCACTGCCCTCCGGTACCTCGACCTCGAACAATTCGTAGTCCAGGCCGTAGATATCGCGAAACTGCGCCATTGCGTCGTCCCTGCCCTTTACCGCCTGGCTCGTCGGCAGGATGAAGCGACCGGCCACGACAAAGTAGAGGATTCCAGTGGCAATCAGCGCGATACCGACCGGGGTGACCGAAAACATCGACCAGGTATCCATCTGCTGCGAGGGCGGCAGCGCCCTGTTTGAAGTCAGTATCAGGTCATTGAGCAGGATCAGCGGACTGGAACCCACCATGGTCATGGTGCCGCCGAGGATTGCGCAGAAGCCCATCGGCATCAGCAGGCGCGACATCGGCAGGCCGGAACGCGCCGAGATACGCGAGACAACCGGCAGGAACAGCGCAGCCGCGCCGACGTTCTGCATGAACGAGGAAATGAAGCCCACGGTGCTTGAGATGATCGGGATGATGCGCGATTCCGTGGTCCCTCCGACCCTCAGGATGAAGCTTGCGACCTTCGACATAATGCCGGTCTTATCCAGCCCGGCACCGATGATCATCACCGCGATGATCGAGATCACTGCGTTGGAGGCGAACCCGTCGAACAGGTGCGTATTGTCGACCAGTCCCTGCGACAACCCCATCCATGGGGCGAGCAACGACGTCAGACCAAGCAGCACCATGATGGAGGCCGCGGCCACATCAACGCCAACGATCTCGAACGCGAACAGATAGATAGTCAGTAACAGGATGGCGGTGACCCAGGCGATCTCGACCGAGGGCACTACGGACGCCAGATAGACCGCTACCAGCGCGAATACCGCGCCGGCGATCAATTGCTTGAGGTTCGGGACCAGGCGTGGCTTGCTGACAGGGCTTTTTTCCGGCTCGGCCTTTGGCGTCTGGGTGGATTCGCTCAGCCCTGCAGGTGCCGCTTGTTCTGATCCATTGCTCATCTGAATACCTCATCGGGCGTCTGGTTGCGTTGCGCAGACTCCCGGCCGGCGGCCGTGGATCAGCGCAGATGGCGCGTGCAGGCGAACAGCCGGCCGAGCGGCGTCGCGCGAGTCAGGCACGGCAACGCGCTAGATTCCCTACAGGAAACCGATACGAGGCCCGTATTGACCCCCGGATGACGGGTTCAGGCCTGCGGCACTACGCAGTTACTGCCGATACTGCGGGAAATCCCCGAGTATTGCTAATGAATACTTACACGCTAACATTCCCATATGGAATATAAGGACCTCCCGGATCTCAAGACCCTGGCCACGTTGCGTGAGATCGTCGAGCGCGGCGGCGTCGCCGAGGCAGGACGCGCACTCAACGTGGGGCAGCCTGCCGTGACCAAGCGGCTGCGCGCGCTCGAGCGCAGTTTCGGTCTCGAGTTGATGGTGCGCGAGGCCGGCCGTCTGCGACTGACGACTGCGGGCGAACGTGTCTATCAGTTTGCCCGCCTGGTCATGGACCATCAGCTCGAACTGGTCGGTGACCTCAATCAACTCAAGGCCGGACGCGATCGTCTGCGCCTGGCGGTGACCCAGTCGATCGGCGAGCACCTCCTCCCCGAGCTGCTGCTTGCATTCTCTGACGCCTTCCCCGACTACCGTATCGACAGTCGGGTCGGGTACAGCCGGAGTATACACACGCGTCTGGCGACCGGACTGGCCGACCTGGCGCTCACCGAGATTCAGCCCGATCATCCGGACGTGTTGGTGCAGAAATGGCTCGATGACGAACTGGTACTGGTGTGCTCGCCAGGCCACGCGCTCGGGACCCGTGAGATGTTGGCCGTGGCCGAGATACCGGAATTGACCTATGTACTGCGAGAGCGCGAATCATCGATGCGCATCACACTGGATCGCACGCTGGCCGATATCGGGATCAGCGAGCTTCCGGTCGCCATGGAGGTCGGTTCCACGGATACAATCGTCGAGATGCTCGAACGCGGGCGCCACGTGAGTTTTCTCCCCCGCTTCGCGGTGCGGGGCGCGATCGACGCCGGTGAGCTGCACCTTATCCGCATCGAGGGTCTGCGCATCATGCGTACCCTATGGATCGCGCGCACCCGCGCCAACCTGGACAACCCGGTCGCCGAGGCCTTCATCGGGCTCCTTCGAGAACGGCTGCCGATCGGCTGATGGACGACCCGCGCTAGAAATTGACCATCTGCTGGCTGACCAGCCAGGCATTGATCAGCAATACCAAGCCGCACAGATACAAGACGACGGGAAGCGTATGCCGATGATGGATGGTCGCGACTCTGGGATGGCGTCTCCGGTGTGGCATCGTTGTCCTCCCCGGTGGTGGTCGTTATAGGCAGGCATGAGTCATGCCATGGCCAGAAGGCGGTTTTTGGCACTTTTCCGCACCCGATCAGTGCGAACTGCTGTGGCACGTGGGTGGTTGTGGTGCAGCTATGCCCGGGGATTACAGGGATTTGATGAAGACCTTGGCGCCCCGCCGCCAGTTGTAGAGATCTCTTTTGTGCTGCGGCAGGCGCTCGACGGACGCTGTCTGGAAACCGCGCTCGCGAAACCAGTGTGAGGTGCGGGTCGACAACACAAACAGCGCGCCGAGATCCAGGTGGCGGGCCCTGTCTTCGATGTGCCGGAGCAGGGCCTCGCCCCGTGCGGCGCCGCGATAATCTGGGTGCACGGCGACACAGGCCAGTTCGGCCAGGCCGTCATCGGGATAGGGGTAGAGTGCCGCGCAGGCGATCACCGCGCCATCCCGCTCGACTACGGTGAACTGGCTGATCTCCTGTTCCAGTAGCTCACGCGAGCGTTTCACCAGCACCCCCGAGGCCTCCATCGGCTCGATCAGCTCGAGGATGCCACCGACATCGTCGATGCCGGCCTCGCGGACCAGCTCATAGGGCTCGGCGGTAACCAGCGTGCCGGCACCGTCCCGGGTGAACAGTTCAGACAGCAATATGCCGTCCTGGTGCCGATTCAGGATATGCACCCGATGCACCCCGGCGCGGCATGCGGTCGCCGCGTTGTGCAACACACGCGCGTGCTCTTCAGAGATGCGCTGGCGCCGCGCCAGCAGCGCATCGACTTCGCGCGGCACCATACTGCTGATGACGCGCCCCCGTCCATCGGCGGTCTTGTTCTCGGTCAGAAAGATCAGTTTATCGGCGCCCAGCGCGGCCGCGACGGCGCCAGCCACATCCGCGGCACTCAGGTTGAATACCTCGCCGGTTGGCGAATAGCCCAGTGCGGGCAACAGTGCGATGCTGCCGCTGTCGAGCAGCGCGTGCAGCGCAGCCGCATCGACCCGGCGCACCTCGCCAGTGTGGCGATAGTCCACGCCATCGATAACGCCCAGCGGCCTGGCGGTGACGAAGTTTCCCGAGCCGACGCGAATCCGCAGCCCTGCCATGGGCGAATTGGCCAGTCCCATCGACAGCAGGGCCTCGATCTCGACGCGCACGGCGCCATTCGCCTCCTTGACGCAGGCCAGCGCCGCGTCATCGGTCACGCGCAGCCCGTTCACGACCTGCATGGCCGCGTTGCGCGCGGACAGACGCTGTTCAATTTGCGGGCGCGCGCCGACCACCAGCACCAGGCGGATGCCCAGCCCGTTGAGCAGAGCGATGTCGTGCACAAGGTTGGCGAAACCGTCGTCGCGGACCGCCTCACCGCCGAACGACAGCACGAACACCTTGTCGCGATGCGCGTGGATATAGGGTGATGACCGGCGGAACCAGTCGACGAAACCCGAATCGGTGTTGTTCTTTTTGCTCACGATGCAAGCGTAACGGAGGCGATCGATTGTCGGCTATTGTGACCTGTTCGTGAAATCAGGTCATGCAGAAGCGTGTCACCAAGTCACGTATGATGCGCTTGGCCGGTTCGATCTGATCCAGCGCCAGGTATTCGTCCGGCTGGTGCGCCTGGTCGATGCTGCCTGGCCCCATGATCAGCGTTTGAAGGCCGAGGCCGTTGAAGTAGGGCCCCTCGGTCGCGAACGCAACGGCACCGGCGGCATGGCCGGTGAGTGACTCCGCGGCTTTCACAATGGGTGAATCGGCTGCGGTTTCCATTGCGGGGATACCCTCGAACAGAGAGATGCGCTCGAACCGCAGTCCGCTTTCCCGCAGACGCTGTCCGATGCGCCGATCGATCTCACCGCGCAATTCGTCGAGGTCCATACCCGGCAGCGGGCGAATGTCGAAGTGCAGCTCGCACTCGGCGCAGATACGATTCGGATTGTCGCCGCCATGGATGTGGCCTAGGTTGAGCGTGGGGACCTCGACCGCAAACAGCGGATTGTGGTAGCGCTGCTGCAGCTCGTCGCGCCAGGCGATCAGCTCGCCGATCGCGTGATACATGCCGTCGAGGGCGCTGATCCCCAGCGCCGGATCACTGGAATGCCCGGACCGCCCAGTCAGGCGGACCGCCTCCATGCCAATGCCCTTGTGCAGTCGGATGGGTTTCATCCCGGTCGGTTCACCGATCACCGCGTGTCGCCCGAGCCGACGGTGGGTATCGAGCAATGCCTTGGCGCCGCACATACTGCTCTCTTCGTCCGCGGTCGCGACCAGGATCAGCGGGTGTCGCAGGCGCGTCGTGTCCAGGTCCCGGATCGCGTCCAGGACTACGGCGAAGAATCCCTTCATGTCGCAGCTTCCCAGCCCATACCAGCGGTCGTCGCGCTCGGTGAGCCGGAACGGGTCGCTGCTCCAGCGCTTTTCATCGAACGGCACGGTGTCGGTGTGCCCTGACAGCACCAGGCCTTCCGGGCCGCTACCGGCGCTCGCTACCAGGTTGAACTTGCCCGGATGGTCGGCGATTGGAAGGCGCTCGACCGCGAAGCCGCGCGCCTCGCACCAGTCCGCCAGGTGGTCTATGACCTGGGCGTTGGATTGATCCCAGGCGGGGCTGACGCTGCTGACCGAGGGCGAACCGATCAGGCGCTGCATCATTTCGTAGAGGGTGGGTTCGCGCATCGGTCAAGAGTGAACCACCTGTTGGTGGTCGTCCAGTCTGGCAGCCCGCTTATCTCACCGGCATCGCGGCAATCCAGGCGGTCTTCAGCCGACGCCTCTGTCGGGCGGTCCGCAAACCACTCGATGCGCGATCAGGCACAGGCGTCATTGCCTTCGGCCAGTTGGTCCAGCCAGTAGCCGAGGTGTTCCTTCTCACGGCGCAGCAGCGCGGGGTCATTATGGACGTGGGCCATGACACTGATGCCTTGACCCTGCGACATCAGGCGCAGCGCGAGCTCGCGGGCCCGCCCCGCATAACCCAGTTCGGCGAACTGATCAGACAACCAGTTTTCGAACACCTTGAACAGGGTCTCCGCCTGTCCCTGCAGGCCGTCTTGGTTCTTGCCCAGTTCGGTATTCAGCGTCCCCATCGGGCAACCGTAGCGCATGATGGCATCGGCACTGTCGCTCAGGATGTCGATGAAGCGATGCAGGCGCTCGATGGGCGTGCGGTAT
>JASFJQ010000029.1:0-10959 GCA_050121305.1 Chromatiaceae bacterium | reverse complement strand
ACCGTCGGGACTGTCCGCGCTGACCTGGAAGGCGTCTTCCGGTGACAGGATGTCGTCATCCTGCATGCCCAGGCCGAGTTCGTCTCCGAGCGCCGCCAGTTCGGTCAGCGGGTCCTGTTGGGCGCGCGCGGGCGCCGGTGCGATGGCCGGCAGCGGTGGTGCGCTTCCCGCGGGGGCGAACTCCTCGACCAGCCTTGGATCCACTGGCGGCGGGCTATCGACAGCGTCATTCAGTGCTACCAGGACCGTCTGCGTATGCGGCGGGTAGCAGATCCCGGCATCCGCGCAGCCCTGCGAGCGCGCCTTCAGCGTGAGTACCTCGGTGCCTGGTGGCACCGCGGTCAAGGGGACGTCGATGCTGACCTGGTCTCGGTAGACCTCGACGATGCCAAAGATGGGGTCGTCTTTGGTCTCCGCCGGTGGCAGTCTGGGTTCGCCAAACTCGACGCCATCGGTATCGCTGAGAAAACGAAATTTGCTCTGGTAGAGGTAGTAGCCGTCCGCGATCTGCCAGTTGAACCGCACCTGCTCATCCGCGGCGGCCTGCGCGGAGATCGCGAATGCCTGGTCCGGTTTCAGAAACTCCTGTTCGGCCTGCGCTGCGGTCAGGCCCAAGAGCAGAATAAGGCCCCAGGGATTCAGTTTTTTGTACATTGTTCGATCCACGCGATATAGGCGGAGAGCCCGTGACTGATCGGGACCGCGATCACCTCGGGAAGTTCGTAGGGGTGGCGCGCCACGATAGCGTCTTCCAGTGCTGCGTAGCGGTCGACGGTGGTCTTGATGGTCAACGGCCTCTCGCTATCTTGCCTTACCTTACCCTCCCATCGGTAGATTGATGTCATCGGCGCGCCGACGTTTACGCAGGCGGCGAGGCCGCCCTCCACGAGCTGCTCCGCCAACGCTTTCGCGCTGTCTTCGTCGGGCATGGTGGTCATCACGAGCAGGGTCTCAGGCATCCCGCCAGCTTACCAAACAAGCCGCTGAATTCGCAGTGCGGCGTCTGGTTTCAACGGCTCGACCGCACACGTCTGAGCGTTTCAGGCCGTGGGCTGATGGCCGCCTCTTATTCCCGATTTATTGCCGGGTTTGTGCGGTCTTGGGGTCGCTTGGGTGTAGGCTAGACCGGGAACCCATTCGGCGTATTGCAGGCATTGTCAAATCCAGCGCTACTTTTTCTGCTGATCTTCATCGGTGCGCCGCTGATCGAACTCTATTTTCTGATCGAGGTCGGCAGCGTCATCGGTGCCCTCCCAACCATAGCCCTTTCGGTGTTCACGGCGGTGCTCGGTGGTCTTTTGGTTCGCATGCAGGGTTTCGCAATACTCTTTCGTGCGCAATCGCAGCTCGCAAATCGCGAGGTCCCGGCGTTCGAACTGCTCGAGGGCGCACTGTTACTGCTGGTCGGCTTCGCACTGATGCTGCCGGGTTTCATCACCGATGCGGTGGGGTTCCTGCTGCTGATCCCGCCACTGCGTCGCTGGCTCATTCTGCGATGGTTGAAAAACCGCGGGTTGCTGCAGCCTGGAGAAAGGCCCGTCGCACCGCCGCGCCGCGCCGATCGGATCATCGAGGGCGAATACCGACGCGACGACGAGTGACGGGTCGATCCGCCTCGGCATAGTGTCGGCTACGCCTTCGTCGCCCACCGCTAAGTGTGCCCCGCCACAGCGGCATCTCGAACCGCTCGCGACGGAAACCGGTGAGCGATGCAGGCTAGTGTGCGCGCGCGAGCCCGACGCCGAGATTCTCGCCGACCGTGACGCCGTTCGGCAGGCCTAGCCCGAAAATCTCACCGGGCGAATGACCAGAATCGGAAAATAGGCTTAGAAACAGGGTGTTAGGTTCAAATTTCTGCTCTCGGGTATATGACAGTCTGTTCTATGTGGTTTTTGGACCGATTTGGCCTTCGCATCTTGCGCGATCCTTCTCAAACCATAGCGACGGCTATGCTTTTTCGAACGATCACCCAAGCTGCTTGACCCTATCGCCCCAAAATTCCACATCCCGGTGAGATTTCCGGGCTAGCGGGCACCTGCCCGTGACTATCGCGATCAGGTCGACGCAGTGGCTGAACTGCTCGGCGAGCTCGCCGAACACCGGCGCCTGTGCCTGCTCGTCCGCGTGCGTGGCGGTCTGCTGCAGATAGTCATAGGCGTTGCCGCCCATCGCAACGCAGTAGTCGAGGTCCTGGAAACGCCGGCTGAGCCGCCCGGCGAACAGGCCGCCGACAAAGAGCGCAAGGTCGCCGAGGCGCTGCAGCCACAGACGGCGTTCGCGCTGGCTGGGTGCCCGGAGCGCCTCGCCGTACAGCAGGGCCAGCGGTCTCAGTTGCAGGCGCTGCTCGGCATAATCGAAGACCTGCTCACTGCGCGCGTATTCGCAGAGCAGTAGCGCGACATAGTGCAGTGTCGCCTGGTCGACGCGCAGGTGGCGCCGTCCGGCGGCGCGGTGCAGCGCGTGGTGGAAATAGTCGTTCAATCCCGCCGTATGGATCACGCAGCCTGTATCCGGTCCGGGCATGGGTCACCCCCTTTCACCGCCTGTCTTAAGGGGTTTTTACGGCAAATCTCGAAAAATGTTTAGTTATCAGCACTTTGTGTCTGCGAGTGCCAAAATCCGTGTCGCCTGGATTTTCACCTAATGGCCCTTGACTTGATCCGGTTCGAACCTATTATTGGCACTCACTTGGTGCGAGTGCTAACAAGTTCGCCCAAGCCTTTGAATTGAGTGACATCCCCTCTCGCAATTTTAGGAGATTCCGCGAAATGAACATTCGTCCCCTGCATGACCGCGTGGTCGTTCGCCGCAAGGAAGAAGAGACAACCACGCCTGGCGGCATTGTGCTCCCGGGTACGGCTACGGAGAAACCGGTCCAGGGCGAGGTGATCGCCGCCGGCCACGGCAAGATCCTCGAGAACGGCCAGGTCCGCCCCCTCGACGTGAAGGTCGGCGACACCGTGTTGTTCGGCAAGTACTCCGGCACCGAGGTCAAGGTGAACGGCGAGGAAGTGCTGGTCATGCGTGAAGAAGACATCATGGGCGTCATCGAGGCCTGACGCGCCTGCGGCGTCCATGATCGTGTAACGACACCGACCCCAATCAACAAACAGATTCAGGTAGATAGAGATGAGTGCAAAAGAAGTCAAATTCTCCGACGACGCTCGCCAGCGCATGCTGCACGGCGTCAACATCCTTGCCAATGCGGTCAAGGTCACCCTCGGTCCCAAGGGCCGCAACGTGGTCCTGGAAAAGTCCTTCGGTGCCCCGACCATCACCAAGGACGGCGTCTCGGTAGCCAAAGAGATCGAGCTCACGGACAAGTTCGAGAACATGGGTGCGCAGATGGTCAAGGAAGTCTCCTCGCAGACCTCCGACGTCGCCGGCGACGGCACCACCACCGCGACCGTACTGGCCCAGGCGATGGTGCGCGAAGGCCTCAAGGCCGTCGCCGCCGGTATGAATCCGATGGACCTGAAGCGCGGCATCGACAAGGCGGTGCACTCGGCGGTCCAGTTCCTGGCCGATATGTCCAAGCCCTGCGCCGACTCCAAGGCGATCGCCCAGGTCGGGACCATCTCGGCCAATGCCGATGAGAATATCGGCAACATCATCGCCGAGGCGATGGACAAGGTCGGCAAAGAGGGTGTGATTACGGTCGAGGAGGGCTCTGGACTGGAGAACGAACTCGACGTCGTCGAGGGCATGCAGTTCGACCGCGGCTACCTCTCGCCCTACTTTGTCAATAATCAACAGAACATGACGGCGGAACTCGAGGAGCCCTACATCCTGCTGCACGACAAGAAGATCTCGAGTATCCGGGATCTGCTGCCGGCGCTGGAGTCGGTGGCCAAGGCCGGCAAATCGCTGCTGCTCATCGCCGAGGACGTCGAGGGCGAGGCCCTGGCCACCCTGGTCGTCAATACCATCCGCGGCATCGTCAAGGTCGCGGCCGTCAAGGCCCCGGGCTTCGGTGACCGCCGCAAGGCGATGCTGCAGGATATCGCGATCCTGACTGGCGCCACGGTGATCTCCGAAGAGGTCGGGCTGAGCCTGGAGAAGGCGACGCTGAACGAGCTGGGTACCGCCAAGAAGATCGTGATCTCCAAAGAGGAGACCACCATTATCGACGGCGCTGGCACCGAGCAGGACATCAAGGCGCGGTGTGAGCAGATCCGCGCCCAGATGGAAGAGACCACCTCGGATTACGACCGCGAGAAGTTGCAGGAGCGCCTGGCCAAGCTGGCCGGCGGCGTGGCCGTGATCAAGGTCGGCGCTGCGACCGAGGTCGAGATGAAGGAGAAGAAGGCGCGCGTCGAGGATGCCCTGCACGCGACCCGTGCCGCGGTCGAAGAGGGGATCGTGCCCGGCGGAGGCGTCGCTCTGGTGCGCGCGCAGGCCACGATGAAGGATCTCAAGGGCGACAACCATGATCAGGATGTTGGGGTCACCATCGCCTGCCGCGCGATGGAGGAGCCGCTGCGGCAGATCGTCGCCAACGCGGGCGCCGAGCAGTCCGTGGTCCTCAACAAGGTCCTCGAGGGCGAAGGCAACTTCGGCTACAACGCCGCCAATGGAGAGTACGGTGACATGGTCGCCATGGGTATTCTCGACCCCACCAAGGTGGCCCGCACGGCGCTGCAAAATGCGGCCTCGGTCGCCGGTCTTATGATCACCACCGAGTGCATGGTCGCTGAAGAGCCGAAGGAAGAGGCGCCGATGCCTGGCGGCGGCATGGGTGACATGGGCGGCATGGGCGGCATGATGTAAGCGCCGGCCACGAGTAGGGGTCTGCGCTCGCAGGTCCCTGCCAGTCGCCTACCCTGAGGTACGCTACCCCGCTCGGGCCGATCCGGGCGGGGTTTTTTGTTGGGCGCTATCCCAGCCTGCATGTTGCTCCATGGCGCAACATGCAGGCCAGCGCGCCGGCGCAGGGGGTTTCAGTGGCGCGCCCGCAGGGATAGAGTGCGACCCGCGGACGCTCGCGTCCGCGAGCGACGACGATGTGCGAGGGATCTCTCGGCGTCGTTGAAATTGCGGCCCGGCCGAATCGGTCTTGTGTCCGGAGGCGGTCTGCTGGGAGACGCCCAGCCTGGAGGCGTCGGGCGCCGCCATCATCATCATGCACTGAGGAGAAATCGAGATGTCGCGACGAATTGGGTGGTTGGGTCTGGTGCTGGCGGCCGTGGTGCCGGCATCAACGGTCTATGCGGCGGATGGTCTGCAGACGCTGCCGAGCACGCACTCGGTGGCCGAGACGGTGAACCGTCTGGAGAGCGCGGTGCAATCCGCGGGCTTCAAGGTCTTTGCCCGCGTCGATCATGCGGCCGGTGCGAAGCGTGTGAATATGCCGCTGCCGCCGACCGAGTTGCTGATCTTTGGCAAACCGGACGCCGGTACGCTGCTGATGCAGAGCCAGCGGACGGTCGGCATCGATCTGCCGTTGAAGTATCTCGTCTGGGAGTCTGCCGATGGCCAGGTGATGATCGGCTGGAACGATGCCGCCTGGACGACGCAGCGCCACGGCATCGAAGACCGGGCGCCGGTCGTGCAGAAGATGCAGGGCGCACTGCGCAAATTCGCTTCCGAGGCCGCCGCGCCCTGATGACCGAGGAAGCGGCCGCCGAGCGGCTGGAGCGCTACCGCGACGCCTGGCGCAAGACGCCGGGCGTCGCTGATCTGGGCGCGCAACTGCCCGACCCCGCACGCATGGAGCGGCTGTGGGGATCGAGCGATTTTCTGGCCCAGGCCTGTCTGCGCGATCCGGCATTGCTGGCCCGGCTGCATACCAGCGGCCTGCTCGACCGCGCCTATCGCGAACATGAGATGCAGGCCGCACTGGCCGCCGCGCTGGCCGGGGTGCAAGACGAGGCCGGCCTCGAGTCCGCTGCGGCAGTTTCGCCAGCGCGAGATGCTTCGCCTCATCTGGCGCGATCTCTCCGGCCTGGCAACCTTGGACGAGACCCTCGAGGAGCTCTCGGAGCTGGCCGACGTCTGTATCGGTCAGGCGCTCGACAGACTGTACGACTGGGCGGTCGCAAAATCCGGTGTGCCACGGGGCAGCGACGGCAAGGCGCAGCGGCTGATTGTCCTCGGCATGGGGAAGCTCGGCGCGCGCGAACTCAACCTGTCCTCGGACATCGATCTCATCTTTTGTTTCCCCGAGCACGGCCGCACCGATGGCAAGCGCCCGGTGGAGAACGAACAGTTCTTCACCCGACTGGGGCGCCAGCTGATCGCTGCGTTGAGCAAGCAGACCGGCGACGGCTTCGTCTTTCGCGTCGATATGCGGCTGCGCCCGTTCGGGGACTCCGGCCCGTTGGTCGCCTCCTACGATGCCATGGAGAATTACTATCACGCCCAGGCCCGTGACTGGGAGCGCTATGCGATGGTGAAGGGGCGGGCGATCACCGGCGATAGCGACGACATAACCGGGCTGATGGAGATGCTGCGGGCCTTCGTCTATCGGCGCTACATCGATTTCAGCGTCATCGAATCGATCCGCGACATGAAGCGCCTGATCGAGAACGAGCTCCACAAGAAGGGCATGGACGCCAACATAAAACTCGGCAGAGGCGGCATCCGCGAGATCGAGTTCATCGGTCAGGCCTTCCAGTTGGTGCGCGGGGGGCGGGAGCGTGATCTGCAGATCCGGCCGATCCAGCAGGTGTTGCGGCGCCTTGGCGACAGAGAGATCCTGCCCGCGTTCGCCGTGCAGGAGCTGATCGATGCCTATCGCTTCTTGCGGCTTACCGAGAATCGCATTCAGGCCTGGAGAGACCAGCAGGATCATCGGCTGCCGGCGGACGCACAAGGCCGTGCACGGCTTGCAGCGAGTATGGGATTTGACGAATGGAAGTCTTTTGAGCGCACGCTGAACCGCCACAGGCAGCGCGTGCATGAGCAGTTCGGACATGTGTTTGCCGCCCCGCAGGCCGAGCGTCCGGCGCAGGAAACGCCGTTGTCCGGCGCATGGCTGGCCAGCCCCGGCGACGAGTCGGTGCTGGCCGCACTGGGTCAGGCAGGCTATCGGGACGCGGCCGGGGCCCTCGCCAAGCTGCACGACTTCCGTGATTCCGTGGTGGTCAAGGCGCTGCCGCAGCGCGGGCGTACCAAGCTCGACCAGTTGATGCCGTCCCTGATCGAGGCGGCCGCCCAGCTGCAAGACCCGGACACGACGCTGGATCGGCTGCTGCGGTTGATCGTTGCGATTGTGCGACGCACGGCCTATCTGGATCTGCTGGTGGAGAACCCGCTGGCGCTGTCACAGCTGGTCAGGCTGGTCGGCGAGAGCAGCTGGGTGGTGTCACAGCTGATACGGCAGCCGCTGCTGCTCGACGAACTACTCGACCCGCGGCGTCTGTATTCGCCGCTGCGCAGCAGCGAACTCCAGGCCGAGCTGCGTAGCCTGCTGGAGGCCCTGGGTGACGATGATCTCGAACAGGAGATGGAGCGCCTGCGCCAGTTCTCCCAGGGTAATCGGCTGCGTGTCGCGGCGGCCGATATCGTCGGTGCGATACCGCTGATGGTGGTCAGTGATTTGTTGACGGAGATCGCCGAGGTGACGCTGCAGCGGGTCCAGGCCAGTGTCTGGCGGGATCTGGTGAAGAAGCACGGGCGTCCCGGCGGTCTGCACGCGATGGAAAACGGCTTTGCCATCATCGGCTATGGCAAGCTCGGCGGCATCGAGCTCGGTTATGCCTCCGACCTCGACCTGGTCTTCCTGCATGGCAGCAGCGACCTGAACGCCGTGACCGATGGGGCGCGTAGCCTGTCGAACGATGTCTTCTATGTCCGCATGGGCCAGCGACTGATCCATATGCTGACGACCCGTACCCCCTCGGGGCTGTTGTACGCGGCCGATATGCGCCTGCGTCCCAACGGCAACGCCGGACAGCTCGTGGTGTCGCTGAATGCATTCGAGAAATACCAGCTGAATGACGCCTGGACCTGGGAACATCAGGCCCTGGTGCGGGCGCGGCCCGTCGCAGGCGATCCCGCGGTGATCGCGCGTTTCGCGGCGATCCGGCATCAGGTGCTGTGTCTGGCGCGCGATCCGGACCAGCTGCGCGACGAGGTCCGCGGCATGCGCCAGAAGATGCGCGACAGCCTCGATCGTAGCGATGCGACACACTTCCATATCAAGCACGGGGTCGGTGGACTGGTGGATATCGAGTTCCTGGTCCAGTTCGCGGTACTGCGCTGGGCCCACGACTATCCGGACCTGACCGCCTGGACCGACAACGCGCGCCTCCTCGAATCCCTGAAGGGCCTCTCGCTGCTGCCCGAGGACACCACCGCGCAGCTGTGGGACGCCTATCAGAAATACCGTGGCGTCGTGCACCGAAACGCACTGCAGGAGGCCGGTTCATTGGTGCCGCGCGAGGACCTGGCTGCCGAGCGGACGATGGTCAGCGCTATCTGGCAGGAGATCATCGGCGCCGGGTGACGGCCGAGGTCCGGAATACGACCCCGACGACGCTCGGTGGCTAGTAGTCTGCGCGGTAGAGATGCCCGTAGCGCTTTTGCAGTAGGGATACTTTCTCCCACGCAGACTCCTAGGCCCCAGGGCCCGGTTTGTGGTTCAATCATCGGCTTCGCCGAGGACCCCTTACCTCGGTCGATGATTTCATCTGGAGTTCGTAGACGATGCAAACCATGGCGGATCGCGATGGCCTGATCTGGCTGGATGGTGAGATGGTCCCCTGGCGCGACGCCAAGACGCACGTGCTGACCCATACCCTGCACTACGGTATGGGGGTGTTCGAAGGCGTGCGGGCCTATGATGCCGAACAGGGCACCGCGATCTTTCGCGTCCAGGAGCACACCGATCGCCTGTTCGACTCGGCGCATATCCTCGGAATGCCGATCCCCTTTGACCGCGCCGAACTGATCGAGGCGCAGCGCCGCGCGGTGCGCGAGAACGGCCTCGATTCCGCCTACATCCGACCGATGTGTTTCTACGGCTCCGAGGGCATGGGTCTACGGGCCGACAACCTGAAGGTGCATTGCATGGTCGCCGCCTGGGCCTGGGGGGCCTATCTCGGCGAGGACGGCATGAACAAGGGCATACGTATCCGCGTGTCTTCTTTCACCCGTCATCATGTGAATATCACCATGTGCCGGGCCAAGGCCAACGGCAATTACATGAACTCGATGCTGGCGTTGAAGGAGGCCCTGGATACCGGCTATGACGAGGCGCTGCTGTTGGATGCGAACGGCTATGTCATGGAGGGTTCAGGCGAGAACATCTTCATTGTGCGCGATGGCGTACTCTACACGCCGGACTTGACCTCCTGCCTGGACGGCATCACCCGGCGTACCGTGATCCAGCTGGCCGCAGAGCAGGGTCTCGCGGTGGTGGAGAAACGCATCACCCGGGACGAGGTGTACATCGCCGATGAGGCCTTTTTTACCGGCACCGCCGCCGAGGTGACGCCGATCCGTGAGGTCGACGGCCGCGTCATCGGGAGCGGCAGCCGCGGTCCGCTGACCGAGCGGCTGCAGAGCCAATATTTCGATGTCGTCCACGGTCGCAGCGCCGCGCACCTGGCGTGGTTGAGCGTGGTCTGAGCTGGTCACGGCCAGCGAACCGGAGGGTCTGATGAACACGAATACCGGCAAGCCGACCAAGGCCGACGTGATCCCGGTCGATCGGAGCGATCTGCCGTTGTCATGCCCGCGCCCCGAGGATGAGGTGTGGAATATGCACCCGCGGGTCTATCTGCCGATCGAGAAGACCGGCGAGGCGACCTGCCCCTATTGCGGCGCGCGTTATCGGCTCGCTGATTGAGTCCGCGCAGGCCGCTTGCCGCCTCGTATTGCGCCTGCCTCTCTCTCAGGAGTAAGATTCTCGTCGCTCGCAAATAATGTGATTTCTTTCGCATAAGCTCCTGACCTAAAAGCTGAAAATTCAGGGCCGAGGACGCTGGTCGGGGGCCGGATCAGCGACCTGGCTACGGGTTTTCCCGAGGGGCTCCTGGGAAAACTACGGTGACTGTGGGAAAATCACGCTCAGCGGCGCTCGCCTCGCGGCGTGCCGTCCGATTAGGCCCGACGGCATTCGCTCCCTCTGAAAGCAATAACCACGGGACAGGAAGGCCGGGGCCACAAAGGGTTGATAAGCAAATGGCGTTGGAGCGCTTACAGAGTCGGGTCGCTGCCGTCACGCACGACGTGATAATGATCCCGGTGGCATGGCTGGGGGCCTACTGGCTGCGGTTCGACTTCGGCGAGGTCCCGGAGTTTTATTTTCACCAGGCGCTTGTTGCACTGACGGTGGTGGTGCCCCTGCAGGCCGCAGTCAACTGGCATTTTGGCCTCTACCGCGGCGTATGGCGTTTCGCCTCCCTCCCGGATCTGATCCGCATCAGCAAGGCGCTGGTAGCCGGTGCATTGATCAGCACCATGGCCTTGTTCGTCGCGGGGTTCCTCAACGGAATGCCGCGCTCGGTGATGTTTCTCTACGGCCTGCTGCTGCTCGGTTGCCTGACGTTGCCGCGCTTCTTCTATCGCTGGTTGAAAGATCACCATTATCATTTTCGCTCCGCCAAGCGCGTGCTTATCGTCAACGCGGGCAAGGCGGGCGACATGCTGGCGCGCGACATGCTGCGTGATCCGGGTCAGGCCTACCGGCCGGTGGCCTTCGTGGATGACGACCGCACCAAGCAGGGCAAAGAGATCCAAGGCGTTCGGGTGGTGGGCCCCTACGCTGCGATGCCGCGCGTGGTCAAGGAGTTGGCTATCGACGTCATCATGTTGGCGGTGCCTGCAGCAAACGCTGCACAGATGCGTTATCTGGTGAGTTTGGCGGAGCAATGCGGCGTGCCGTTCCGCACAGTCCCGCACTTGGAAGAGCTGATGAGTGGACAGATCCGCGTCCAGGAACTGCGCAAGGTATGTATCGAGGATCTGTTGGGCCGCGAGCCCATCAACCTGGATTGGCCACGCATCCGCGAA
>JASFJQ010000028.1:0-11074 GCA_050121305.1 Chromatiaceae bacterium | reverse complement strand
TTGATGTCTTCTGCTCTCGCTGCCATCGTCTTGCCCCTCTACGCCTGTTGCAGTTTCTGTGCGGCCGAGTGCACCGCCTTGATGATGTTCTGGTAGCCCGTGCAGCGGCACAGGTTGCCAGACATCCCCCAGCGGATCTCGTCGTCGGTCGGGTTGGGGTTGTCGCGCAAGAAACGATAGGCGCGCACCAGCATGCCGGGTGTGCAGAAACCACACTGCAGCCCGTGCTCCTCGATGAAGGCCTGCTGAACCGCATGCAGTCCATCCGCGTCGGCCAGGCCCTCGACCGTGACCACCTCCGAGCCGTTTGCCTGCATGGCCAGTACGGTGCAGGCCTTCACCGACACGCCGTCGAGATCGACGGTGCAGACGCCGCAGTGCGAGGTCTCGCAGCCGATGTGCGTCCCGGTCAGGTTCAGGGTCTCGCGGATCGTGTGGACGAGCAGTTCGCGCGGCTCGACCAGCGCATCGACCTGCTGGCCATTCAGGGAAAACGAGATGTGTTGCTTTGCCATTGCCGTCAGCTCCTTGCCCGTGCCAGGGCATCACGGATCGAACGGCGCGCCATCTCCGCCGCCATATGGGTCTTGTATTCGACGTCGCCGCGCAGGTCCTCTGCGGGATCACAGGCTGCCATCACCTGTTCGGCGGCCTGTTCGATCAGCGCCTCGGTAATGACCTGGCCACGCAGCAGGTCCTCAGCGGCCTCGGCCCGGATCGCCATCGGCGCCACATTGGTCAGCCCGATGCGGATCTCCCGACAGACATCGCCGTCGAGCGTGAGCACCACCGGGGATCCCGCGGTCGCGTAGTCGCCCGTCTTGCGCTTGAGTTTGTTGTAGCCGTAGCCGGTGCCGGTCTTGATCACCGGCACCCGGATCGCAGTGAGCAGCTCGTCTTCGCCAAGGCCTGTCCAGTAGGTGCCAAGGTAGAAGCCGTTGGCAGGTGTCGTGCGTTCACCCTCCGGGCCCTGGATCACGAACTCGGCGTCCAGCGCCAGCATCACGGCCGGATGGTCGTTGCCCGGGTCGCCGTGTGCGATATCACCGCCGAAGGTGCCGCGGTTGCGGACCTGGGGATCCGCAACCAGCTTGGCCGCATCGACCAGGAGCGGACAGTGTTGCTGCAGGATCTCGGAGGCAATCAGTTCGTTCTCGGTGGTCATGGCGCCGATCTGGATCATGTCGCCGTCGCGCTCGATGCCCTTGAGTTCCTGCAGACCGTTGATGTCGACCAGGTGGGCCGGTTCGGCGAACCGCAGTTTCATCATCGGCAACAGGCTGTGGCCGCCGGCGAGAATCTTGGCGTCCTCATTCTCGGTCAACAGTCGGATCGCATCCTGAATGCTGGACGCGGCGTGATATTCGAAGCTCGATGGGATCATGGGTCCTCCCGCAGAGTGATTGAGTCGCGACTCGAACTGCAGAGCCCGGAAATGAACGCCGGAATCTGGACCTTTCTCGGCGACGGGGCAAGCCAGACTAAACGAAAGGCAGCCAGCTGGCACGAATTGCGCTCTTGGCGTCACCAATCGTAAAAACCCCACTGGGATCAACCATTTGTGCCGTCAGGGCCCGGTGCTGATCGCAGTAGAAAATCGCTCAGCTGAGACCGAGCATCTCCTTGAGCTCGTTGACCTTGTTACGGCTGATGGGGACCTTGACCCCCTCCTTGTGGTCCATGACGACGAAACACTGGTCGTCGATCTTCTCGAAGGACTTTGCAAATCTCAGGTTGACCAGATGGCTGCGATGGACGCGGAAGAAAAAGCGCGCGTCGAGACGCCTGTCGAGTTCGGAGATCGGAAGGTTGCAGAAATAGTCTTCGCTGTCGGTGTACAGCGTCGAGTAGCGGCCATCGGCCTTGATGCAGCAGACCGACTCGAGATCGATCAGCAGCACACGCTTGTCCTTCTGCACCGGAATCTTGTAGAGCCTGCGTTGCGGGACATCGACGGTATCGCTCGCGGTCGCTTCAACGGGGCGTGTGGCCAGGTCCGTCAAATCGTAGAAAAACACGCAGGTGCCGGCCACGCCGGCCTCTCCATTCATCTGCGAGGCCTTTATCAGCAACACCCGCTCTGGGACATTGATCATCATGGTCAGCGGGGGCGACTCGTCGGGATAGGAGGCCTGCGCCATCAGCGACCTCATCTGTTCTCGACCCGCCCCCGGCTGCATCGCCAGGATGTCCTCATCGACCAGCTCCCCGGGGCGCGCATCCAGCGTCTCGATCGCGATGTCGTTCATGGCCAGGATCCGGTGGTCGTTGTCCAGCCACACCATCCCCGGATCCAGCTGTTGCAGTGCGTCTTGGATGGTCTCCAAAAAACCTCGCCTCAAAATCCGCCGCCGGTTCGAAAACCACCGCCGCCGCCACCCCGTCGCCCGAAGCCACCCCGGCCGAGCTTGCCGACGATGTCGCCGAGGTCACCCATACCGCCCGTCCACACGGTTCCCCGGCCGAAACCACCGGACCCGAACCGCGGGTCGGAACGCTGCGGTCGATAACGTTGCTGCTCCTGCAGGACCTTCCACAGCATACCGCGGTCCAGCATCCCGGCAAGGAACTGCCCGAGCAGCACCGGGATCATCGACTCGTTGGCGAACACCGAGCCGGTGCGATCGTAACGGTGGCGTTTGAATTCCAGACGCAGCGACTCCAGCTCGACGAGCCGTTTCTGCTGTTCGTCGCGTGCGCTCTTGAGGCCGTCGACAGAGGTCTGCAGCTGGGCCTGTTCGTCGTCGCGCTGGAGCATGCGCGCGACGATCACGTCGTCCTCGGGGTAAGGGGTATTGAACGCAGACAGGCGAAGCTGGGCCAGATCATCACGCCGCAGCTCATTGGCGAGATATTCGACGGCCTGCCCGGTGAACTCGTCATCACCCGCGGCGAACCGGGCCTTTCGCTCGAGCAGTGCCTGATAGGCCTGCTCGGACTGCTCGATCCGCTGATCGATCTCGTCGAGCGTTCGTTGCTCCTCGGCCACCTCGTCCTCGAGCGCCGGCAGGCCGTCGGCGGCCCGCGCGGCCTCATCGAGCGACCTGAGCCGATCGAAGGCCGCATCCGCGGC
The DNA here is from genome assembly GCA_050121305.1 of Chromatiaceae bacterium. Classification (GTDB taxonomy): domain Bacteria; phylum Pseudomonadota; class Gammaproteobacteria; order Chromatiales; family Chromatiaceae; genus Thiosocius. Next base: position 8,001 of record JASFJQ010000028.1, on the reverse strand, counting down.
CGCCCTGAGGTGATCGGCATGTTCGCGCAGCCGCTGCGGGATCTCGTTCAGTCGCGCATAGTTTGCGCGGGCGTCGGCGTAGCCGATCAGGCGGGCCACCTTCGCGTCCAGCCACCGGGTCAGGCTACCCGCCCGATAGTCCGGCAGCCCGTATTGGCGTTCCCAGAGATAGAGGAAGAGCGGATCGTCGCGATAGGCCTTGCCCTTTTCTTCGCGTTCGCGCGCGCTGAGTTCGGCCTTGTCTGCCGCGTGGCGCGCGCGACGCTCGGCCTCCTCAGCACGCTCACGCTGTGCCCGATAGGCCGGGTCGGTATCCAGGCGTGCCTGCGTCTTCGCCTCCGCCTCGTCGGCGACGCCCACCGCGGCATCGAGGCGCTCCTCCTGCTGACGCCGCTCGGCCTGATGTTGTTCCCGGACCCGTTCGGCATCGGCGATCTGCTGCTGCACCTCAGCGAGTGCCGCATCGCGCTGGGCGAGCAACGCGACCACCTGTTGTTCGGTTCGGTCCAACTGTACGGTCAGATCCTCGCCGGAGAGACGATCCAGTCGGACTTGCGCAAGCTGCCGGTAGTCATCGGTCTGGGCCGTCTGCTGCGCCATCAGCTGCTGCCTGAGCTCGCCGATCTCCGCCTCGAGACGGTCTATCTGGCCATGCGCCTGCTGCAGTGCCTGATCGATCGACCCCAGGGTTTCGCGACCCGAAATCATACCGACCTCACCACCGGGTAATGGCTCCGCCGCTGGTCGGCATCGCATACTCGGGGTCCAGGAATCCCGCCCGCTTGCGACCGAAGCGGTCGTTCTGGATGATGCCGTCATCCTGTTTATCGCGCGCCACCGCCTCGAATGTCGGGCGCTCCACGCGCAACCCCCAGCGGCTGACCTGTTCGACCTCGCCGGTCTCTTCGCTACGGATCGGCACCTGCAGGCGCTCGCCCGACGCGCCCACCGCCTCGACGATGATGTAATAGTTCTTCGCCGCCTGGTTGACGTCCGGTATGCGCCAGACACCCGTACGCGTGTCGGGCCGGTTCACGATCTGGATGCTGTAGTCCTGCTGCAGGACGGCCTGCAGTCCCTCCAGCTGCGCCAGGGCCTCGCGCGCCGCCTGGGTGTCTTGGTTGCGCAATGCGGCGTTGCCGGCGTTCAGCAGCTGTTCAGCACGCGAACGGGCTTGGTCCGATGCGGCAATCGCCGCCACCGCTTGGTAGCGGCCGTTGAGGTCGTCCGGCAGCGACTTGTCCGGCGCGACGAAGGCGACATAGTTGCCCGCCCAGACGAGCAGCGCCGCTGCAAGCCCGCCGGCCACCCACTTGCCCCAGCGACGCCGGCTGACATAGATCATTGCCAACCGGCGCGCGAACCCCGATGGCGCCGGCTGATAGGTGAAGCGGTCTTCTTTGAGCGCCGCCACACCCTGCTCGATCACATGATCGGGGACGTCGATCCCCTGTTGCGCATAGATACCCTTGAGGCGCTCCTTCAGATCCGCCTCGCGACCGGCCTCGTCCAGTTCGCGTGCGACCAGCCGTTCACGTCGCCGCAGCGTGTCGACGACATCCATCGCCAGCATGATGTCGTCGAGCGGCGGTCTCTCATCGCTGGCGGCGCCGACGGCGGCCGACGGCTCACTCATGCGTTCAGCTCGAGTGCAAGGCCCTTGCCCTCCTCGGCCAGACGTGCCAACTGGCGCTTGCCATCCTCGACGGCATCGCGGATCTCATTCGCGTTCCGCGTCGCCAGCTGCCGCATCTCGGCGATGATCTCGTGCGATCGCGTCTGCCAGTTGACCACTGAATCGACCAACTTCTTGACCGATTCGGCACGGACTGTCGGCCCATAGCCGGCCTTGATGGCCGCATCCTGGACCTTGCCGCCGATGTCGGCGAGATCCTCGAGCGATTTGCTGACACCTTCTTTCATCGCCTCGATGGTCTCAGTGCCTTCATGCAGACCGAACAGGCCCGTGAACGACGCGGAAAGCGCCGTCAGGACCACCTCATTGGTACCAAAGAAGGACACCGCCTGGGCATACACACGCTCCTTTGCCGTCGTGGTCTGCAGCAGGCGCGCCATAATGACCTCGGAGGTGTTGTAGCCCACGGTCAGGTTATCGGAGAGGTCTTTGGCGATCTGGTAACGTTTGTCCTCCATCTGCAGGCGACGGACCTTTTCGTCGCGTGCCATCTCCAGGCGCGCGCGCTCGGCCATGTCGTCACCGCCGTACGACTCGACGGTCTGCATGGCCTCGGCAAGCGCCTGCTTCGCGGTATCGATATGGGCCTGGGCCTGGTTCAGGACCTCGAGCGCCAGCACCTCCGACTCCTTCAGTGCGCCGCGAAAGTCCTGATAGGCCTCGAGGATCTTGTTCTCACGCTGGATCTGGTCGTTGGTCGACGACGTGACATCGAGATAGGTGTCCTTGATCTTCTCGAAGCGGCTCGCGATATCACCGCGCGTGACCTTCATCCACACATTGCTGACCCGTTCGAAGGTATCCAGATGGCCGTCTTCTATTTGCTCGACCATTTTCTTGGCATCTTCTCGGATACTATTGAACGAATCGGTAATTTCTTCATACCTTTCACCGATCTCCATGGCCTGGACCTGCTCACGTACGACATCGTTGAACAGCGACGACTTGTCCAGCGTGCGTGCAATCGCGGCGACGCGGTCTTGATCGAGATCGGAGATCAGATTGAGCAGTGCCATGATCGGCGCCGCCTCGTCATCATTGCCGGTGGGGACCAGCCCCATGTCGTGCAACCTATTCATCGCCTTGTCCAGATACTGCATCGGGCTCGTGGTGGTGTTCATGGCGGCTCCTGTTAAAAGCGTATTAGCTGTTCGCCGTTGTCCCCGGCGCTTCCGGCCCCAATCCTATGCCGTTATCGCCGCGATGTGGATACCCGGCACCCATGGAGATCCGCGAGACAGGGACCGTCCCCACCCAACATTAGACCTCGATCGCGAAGGGCTGCACGCGAACCGACTCGCCCTCGACGACACCTGCGCAGTCCTCGTCGAGCAGGATGAAGCAGTTGGCGCGACTCATCGAGGTCAGGATCCCGGAACCCTGGGCACCCGAGGGTCGGACAGTCGCGCGGCCCTGCCCGTCGTAGCTCAGAATCCCGCGCACGAACTCGAAGCGTCCGGGCCGCTTCTTCAGCGCGACGCTGGATCGCGCCTCCAGCACCAGCGGTGTCGGCCAGTGACCGCTGACCAGATAGCGCAGCGCCGGACGCACGAATTGTTGAAACGTCAGCATCACCGCGACCGGATTGCCCGGCAGCCCAAAGAACGCCGCATCGCGAAGCCGCCCGAAGGTCAGTGGCCGCCCCGGCTTCATCGCAATGGTCCAGAACGCCATCTCGCCGAGTCCGCTCAGGATCTCTTTCGTGTAGTCGGCCTCACCGACCGATACACCGCCGGACGTAATGACCACATCGGCCTCGGCAGATGCCTGAACGAACGCAGAATGCAGCGCTTGGCGATCGTCCTTGACGACACCCAGGTCCAGGATCTCTGCACCCGATTCCTCGAGCATGGCATACAGCGTGTAGCGGTTGCTGTCGTAGATCTCTCCGTCGCCGAGGGGTTCACCGATCGAGCGCAGCTCGTCGCCCGTGGAAAAGAACGCGACACGCGGCCGTCGGCGCACACGCAGTTCGGCAAAGCCCAGCGACGCCAACACCCCCAGATCGGCGGGCGCCAGTCGCCGACCGGCGGCGAACACCCGGGTACCGCGTCGGATGTCCTCGCCTGCCTGGCGCACGTTCTGGCCTGTCCGATGACGCGCGTCGAGGCGCACGCGCTCGTCGTCGAGTCGCTCGGCCTGTTCCTGCATTACCACGGTATCGGTGCCCGGTGGCATAGGCGCCCCAGTCATGATGCGCACGCACTCACCCGGCGCGCAGTTCTGGGTGATGCACTGACCGGCGAGCGCGGTAGCAATGACATGGTAGTCTCGTTCGCCGTCCTTTGGCAGATCGCTCCCGGCCAGCGCGTAACCATCCATCGCCGCGTTGGTGTGACTCGGCACATCGATGGGTGAGATGCAGTCGGTCGCCAGCACCCGCCCGAGCGCCGCACGGATCGCGACCTGCTGGTCACCAACAAGCGGCGTCAGGGCATCGCGGATCGCGGTCATGGCCTGGTCGACCGTCAGTGCCAGCGGATCGGAGGGTTCGGCACAGGATGCGCGGGTGGTGACTTTCATCGCCGCGGCCCCCGATCAACACGCAAGATCGGGGCGCAGCCCTTGGCTGCGTCCGATGAACGCCATGAGATAGGCCGCAATCTCATCGGGCCGGTCGAGCGCCAACTGCGGGAGATCACCCGGATCCTGGACGAGTCGTCCGCCGTCGGTCGCGATCGCAATGATGTTCGGGTCTTCGGGAAACAGCAGCGGCTTTCCCAACGCGGCGCGATGCAGTTCGATCTTGGGGAAGGCCTCGGCCTTGAATCCCTCCACCAGGACCAGGTCGAGTCGTGACGGATCCAGGAACTCCAGCGCCTCGCGCAGACTGGGCTCTGGTCGCTCGTCGCGACACTCCCGAATCCAACCGATTCGGGATCTCGCCGCGACCAACGTCTCGTCGGCACCGGCGGCACGCAGCCGATAGCTGTCTTTCCCCGGATAATCCATGTCGAAGCTATGGTGCGCATGCTTGACTACCGCGATCCGCTGGCCGGACGCCTTGAGCAGCGGCAGGAGTTTGAGCAGCAGCGTGGTCTTGCCGGTCCCGCTGAACGCGGCAAAGCCCACCAGTGGCAGCGGATAATCGATGGGCATCCCGGGTGCGTCTGCGTTGTGCACGATCTATCTGCCCGAGGCCCCGCGACCCACGGTCGCATAGTCCTCGGGCGTATTGATGTTCTCGAATTGCTCGGGGACGTCACTGAAATCCACCGTGACCCATTCGTTGCGCGGATACCAACGATCGATCTTGCGTTCGCCTTCCGCCAGCGCGGCGCGCAGGCCGGGTAGGACCCGCCGATGCAGCAGTGCATAGACCGGCTGCAGCCGCTGGCCGTCATGCGCCACCGCGATATCTGCGCCCGCCTCGTCGAGCCCATCGGCCAGGCGCGGCGCGAGGTCGGCGACGACGATCGGGCCGTCGCAGGGCAGCGTCAGCAGATACTCCGTCTGCAGCTGCTCGAGCCCGACCAGAAAACCAGCGAGCGGGCCCTGGAAACCCGAGAGCGTGTCGGCGACAACGGGGTATCCGAGCTGAGCATACTCGGCCTGATGGCGATTGGCGTTGATCATGACGCCACCCACCTGGGGCAGGACGGCCGATAACACCTGTCCGACCAGCAGGCCGTCGCCGAATGGCAGCAGGCCCTTGTCTCGACCGCCCATGCGGCGGCCCTTGCCACCGGCGAGAATGAGTGCGGTAATCTGCTGCCGCTCGATCATGTAAGGTATCTCTGTGTCACGAGATGACCCGCGCCCGGCGGTCGATCGGGGTCACGGTATCCGGCAGATCCGCGTACACGGAACCATCGGCCGACAGTCGTCCATTGACGAGTCTGAGCGTCTGACTCACGACATCCGCAAAGTGCAGCGGATCATGTGTCGCCACCACCAGCGCAAGGCCCTCATGCTTGAGCTGGCGCAGCAGCGCGACCGTGCGCTGACGGCTGGCGATGTCCATGTTCGCGGTCGGCTCGTCGAGCAGCATGATGCGTGGCCGGCGCAGCCAGGCGCGTGCCAGCGCCACCCGTTGCCTCTCGCCGCCCGACAGTTGGTGAACCGCCTGCTCCGCGATGGAAGACAGACCCGACCACTCCAATCCCTGGCGTACCAGTGAATCGCACAGCGCACGCCCGCCGCGCAGCGGATAGCGCAGGTTATAGCGCACGCTGCCTTCGAACAAATAAGGTCGCTGGTGCAGATAGATGGCGTCGGCGAGCAGTCGCTTTTTCGCCCGGCGCCAGGAGTGCGGCAGACCGTCGATGATGACCGATGCCCTGTCCGGGCGCTCCATCCCGGCCAGGATCCGCAGCAGCGTCGATTTACCCGCCCCGTTCGCACCACAGATCAACTGACACTCACCCGGGACGAGCGAGATCCGGGTGTCGTCGAGGATCATCCGCTTCCCGAAGTGCTTGGCCACCCTTTCAAAAGACAACGACGTCATGCGGTCTGTCTCCCCTTACCCTGTACGACCTGCAGCAACCCGTTCAGCATGAAGGCCATCAGCAGCAACACGATACCCAGTGCGATGCCCTGGGCAAACTCTCCCTTGCTGGTCTCGAGCGCAATCGCCGTCGGGATGTTGCGGGTGTAGTGCAGAATATTACCGCCCAGCATCATGGACGCCCCGACCTCGGCAATGATTCGCCCGAACCCTGCCAACAGTGCCGCCAACAGCCCGAAGCGCGCCTCGCGCATCAGCGTGTAGACCGCGCGCGTGCGGCTGGCACCCAGCGTGCGCGCCGTCTCCCAAGCGCGGCGGTCGACCGCCTGCAGCGACGAGTGCCCCATAGCGACCAGGATTGGCAGCGCAAGCACGATCTGGCCGATGATCATCGCCGGCTGGGTGAACAACAGCTGCCATTCGCCCAGCGGCCCCTGCCGCGACAGCAACAGGTAAAACGTCAGGCCGACCACCACGGCCGGAATCGATAGAAAGGTGTTGAACACCGTGATCAACACCCGCCGGCCCGGAAATCGCCCGAATGCCAACAGAAAGGCCAGCGCCAGCGCGAACGGCGTGGCGATCGCCATTGCGGTCAACGAGACCTTAAACGAAATCCCGACGATCTCCCACAGGCCCGGATCGCCGCCAAACAGCAGCAAGAGCGCCTGTTGCGTACTCTCAGCAATCGAACCCATCGCGCTGGTCGGCCTGGTCCCCGATCAGCGTCGCGCCAGCCTACCCGCCGATGGCGTGAACAGCTGTTCGCCCGATTTGCGATACGCCGCTATGGCTTGCTGACCCTCGGGACCCCGGATCCACTCGATCAGCGCCATTGCGCCCTGATGATTGAGATCCGGGTAGCGCTTAGCGCTGACTGCGATAATGGCGTAGGGGTTGTGCAGCTCCTCGTGCCCCTGATAGGCGATCCGCAGCCGACTCTTGTCACGATAGGCCAGCCAGGTGCCACGATCGGTCAGCGTGTAGGCGTCGAGTTCGTCGGCCATCTGCAGCACCTTGCCCATCCCCTGCCCGGCCTCTCGATACCAGGCGCCCGCCGGCTTCAGGTCCGCCTCCCGCCAGATCGTGAGTTCTTTTTTGTGGGTGCCCGAGTCATCGCCGCGCGAGACGAAGGCGCTGTTGGTCTGAGCAATGCGTTTCAGCGCATCACTGGCGCTGGTGGCCTGTTGCAGCCCCGCCGGGTCCCCAGGCGGGCCAACGATCACGAAGTCGTTGAACATCACGGGCAGTCGCTGTTCGCCGTAACCCTCATCGACAAAACGCCGTTCTGCCGCAGGCGCATGGACCAGCACCACGTCGACATCGCCATCGCGGCCCATCCGCAGCGCCTTGCCGGTGCCCACCGCGACCACGTGGACCTCGTAACCCGTAGCGGCCCCGAAGCGCGGCAACAGATCGTTCAGCAGGCCCGAGTTCTCTGTACTCGTGGTCGTCGCCAGCCGCACCGTACCGGCACGATCGAAATCGGCCAACGCGCTTCCTATACCGGCGAGCAGCAGCGCGGCAAGCAGTGCCTTTGAGAGCGCAACCCGAGGCCTGTGCAGCATTATTCCCTCCCGCGGGGTCCCAACTACCCGATCCCCAGGCAGTGCAAGACCGATGCCAGGCGCTGAAATACTGGCGCTATCGGGCGGGGCGGCGCGAGCTGGCGCATGCGGCGGGCAGCGGCGCTGCCAAACCCATCATCGCGCGAGACAAAATGTCCCAGAGTCAACTAGACTCCAGAGACACTATGGCCCAGCGGTGCTGACTGCCTGCTGCCGGCCTCGGGGAATCGGGTGGTAGTTTCCGTTTCTTTCCCCGGGGTGCAGGAGACCGCGGGGCCTGATCTTTT
>JASFJQ010000027.1:0-11325 GCA_050121305.1 Chromatiaceae bacterium | reverse complement strand
TGATTGGTGTGGATGAAGAGGCAATGTTCCACAAGCAATACCCCTCTACGCCCTGTGGTCTTGACCGCGCGATTTTTACCAAGAACAGGGGTAGATCTCAAGGCCGGGCCCGACGCGGGCCTCATTGTAACGCCGCCCTGGGCAACCCGCGGCGCATCGGCCTGCACCCTGCGCAAGATGGTTACAGATTCGCTTCACCCGCGTCTCCCCAAACGGGCCGGCCCGCTCCGCAGTGCAACATTTTCCCGCTACGGATTGCAGAAACAGCGATTAAGGGTCACAAGACTTGACGGGCATCAAAGCCGCTTGCTTGAATTCAGGCGTGGCGGTCAATAACGAGCATCTCCTGACCGACAGAACAACAGACGGGAAAGGGGTGACGGGGGTGAAGCGCCTGCTTCTGTTACGCGTACCCATCGGCGTGGTTGAACCTCTTCGGGTGCGTTCCTGACAAACTAATCTATCTTTAATGCTTGCAAAACCGCTGGCGAGCCGCCTGTCGACGCGACCGTTTGAGGCGAAAATCACTGGCTAGCGGATCGAATCATATTTTCGTCTGAGGAGAATAGCCCGGCTATTCGTCGAAGAGGATAAGCGGCGTTAATCGCTTTCGAGGGATTTGCAGCCAAACAGCGTTGATTCCGAACGGCTGCGAGCGATGGCCGGCACAGGAGTAAATAATGCGACATTCGCAAGCCGAAGACCGGGGCGCCCGCCAGGTCGAGACATCTTCGACGGAGACAAAGCGGGACGAGCCGAGCGCACGCCGGCCGGGCCCTGAGGTACAGTACCCCGGGATCGAGGCCGTCATCCATGGTAACGGCGCGGTAGCCCACGTCATGGGTCATGTCTGCGGCGGGGTGATCGGTTTTCCCATCACGCCTTCCACCGAGATCTCCGAGTTGTTCGAGGCCTACCGGGCCAAGGGCGGCTGCAACGTGTGGGGCAAGCATCCGTTCTTCTTCGAGCCCGAGGGCGAGCATTCCGCGCAGAGCGGCGCCATGGGCGCCACGCTGACCGGCGGGCGCTTCATCTCCAATGCCTCTTCCAGCCAGGGCATCCTCTACGGGCTGGAATCGCACTATGTCACCGTGGGCAAGAAGCTCGGCGGCTTCGTCTTGCATGTCGCAGCGCGCGCAGTGTCGAAACATTCATTGAACGTGATGGCTGGGCACGATGATGTCTATGCGCTGTTGCCCTCGGGCTACACGATTCTGTTCGGCAGCAACCCGCAGGAGGCGGCCGACCTCGCCGCCATCGCCTATCGCGTGAGTTCGCTGTCGATGGTGCCGGTCACCAACGCAATGGATGGCTTTGCCACCAGCCACATGCAGTGCGAGACCCTGCTGCCGGAGCCCGAGATGCTGAGGACATTCCTCGGCGACCCGGCGGGCCGCATCAAGTGCCCGACGGTGGCACAGGAGATGCTGTACGGCGCCAAGGGACGCGTCTACCAGTTGCAGCAATATCTCCAGCATCATCGCGGCGACATCCTGCCTGAGAAGCTAGACGCAGTGCTGGCGTTCCTCGCGCAGCGCGCCGATGACATCGAGACCGACAACGACGGTCAGTTGATCCCCGAGACCCTCGGCTGGATCCCCGAGGAACTGCACGGCCAGTGGCGCCGACAGTGGATCCACGCCTGGGAGAAAGGTACGCGCCAACTGGTGCCGGCCATGGTCGATGTCAACAACCCCGGGCTCAGCGGCGGCGTGCAGAACCAGCCCGACTTCCAGGCCGGCCTGGTCGATCACCACACGCACTTCGCCAACGAGGTGCCGCGTTTCGTCAGACAGGCGATGGCGGAATACTTCGCCCTCACCGGGCGTCGTTACAACCCGGTGCAGACCTTCCTGGCCGATGACGCCGACTATGTCATCGTGGGCCTGGGTTCGGTCACTGATGACGCCGAGGCCGTAGTCACCTACCTGCGCGCGCAGGGCATGAAGGCAGGCGTGGTCTCGATCAAGCTGCTGCAGCCGTTCCCCGAGGGCGATCTGGTCACCGTACTGGATGGCAAGAAGGCGGTGACCGTTCTGGAGCGTTCGGAGGTGACTGCGCTGACCAACCTGGTCACGCAGTCGCTGTTCAAGGGGGCCGAGAATGCGGGCCTGATCCGTCACCAGGGCGTACCACCGATCACGACCCTGCCGAAGATCAGTACCGGCATCTTCGGCATGGGGGCGCACGACCTGCAGCCGCGCCACCTGGTGGCGGCCTACCGCAACATGGAGGGTAGCCTTAACGTGCCCTTCTTCTACCTCGGATCGCAGTTCTTCGACAAGAACCCCTCGCCGGCCAACGCCGCGTTGCAGCAACGTCTCAGGCAGGCCTACCCCGAGACCGAGTTCATGGCCTTCGACACCGAGGAAAACCCTTCGCTGCTGCCCGAGGGGGCGTTCCGCATCAGGTTCCATTCCATCGGCGGTTACGGCACCATCGCCACCGGCAAACTGCTCACCGACATCCTCGCCGGCGTGCTCGGTCTGCATTCCAAGTCGGCGCCGAAATACGGTTCGGAGAAGAGCGGCGCGCCGACCAATTTCTATATCTCGCTCAGCCCCGAGCCGATCAAGATCACGAACGCGGAACTCGAAGATGTCGAGATCGTGGTGTCGCCGGACCACAAGGTGTTCAGCCACACCAATCCGTTGCGCGGACTCGGCGAGGACGGCACCCTCATCATGCAATCGCACCATACGCCGCTGGAGGTTTGGAAGGAACTACCGGCGCATGCGCGCAAGACCATCCGCGACAGGCGCATCCACCTGTACATCGTGGACGCATTCGGCGTGGCCAAGAAACACGCCCCGGTGCCCGAACTCGAGATCCGCATGATGGGCATCGCCTTTATCGGCGCCATCTGTGGCCACGTGGACCGCATCGCGGCAGGCAGCACGGAGGAGGCCATCCTGCAGAAAGTCGAGCAGCAGGTGGTGAAAAAGTTCGGCGCCAAGGGCCAGATCGTGGTCGACAGCAACATGAACGTGGTGCGTGAGGGTCTGGAAGCGACCATCAAGGTCGATTACAGCACCGCCGAGTTCGAGCAAGCGGAGAAGCTCGTGGTGATGCAGCCCGCGCAGGGCGTCGAGGTCTCGGCCTGCATGTCCAGGGCCAACGGAAGTTCGGTGACCAACGGCCTTTTCGACCCGGAGTACTACCGGGAGATCATGGCCGACCGGTTCAAAGACGGCAGTATCGGCGAGGCGGCGGTTATGCCGGGCAGCGGACTCTTCATACCGATGGCCACCGCTGCGTGGAAGGACAAGGGCCTGTTCCGGCGCGAGGTGCCCGAGTACAGCGCTCACCTTTGCACCGGCTGCATGGAATGCGCGGTAGTCTGCCCGGATGCGGCCATTCCCAACACCGTACACGAGATCCATGACCTCTTACTGACCGCAATCGGCAAGCTCGAGGTCACCGACGCGCACCGACAGCAGATGTCGAGCCAGGTGTTCCCATTGACCAAGTCCATCCGCGAGGCCTACCGCAAGCTACCGAGCAAAGACCCGAAGACCTTCAGCGCGATCGTTGCCGAGGCGATCCCCGAACTCAAGATAGAAAACGCCAGCCTGCAGCATGATTTCGACCGGCTGGTCTCGGCACTCGCGTGCTTCCCGGTAGCGAAGACACGGCCGTTTTTCGATGCCATGGAAAAGAAGGCCGCCGGCACTGGCGGTCTGTACTCGGTCAACATCGATCCATGGAAGTGCACCGGCTGCCTCGAATGCGTCGATGTCTGCGGTCCGGGTGCACTCAGCGCGCGCCGCCAGAGCAGCGCTGCCCAGGCCGAGTTGGAGCAGAGTTTCAGTTTTCTCAGCACGCTGCCCAATACGGCCGCACGCTTCACCGAGAACGCGCTGCAGTCGGGTGGCGACAGCAAGCGTCTGATCCTCGATCATGACAACTATTACGCCATGACGGGCGGCCACGGCGCGTGCCGCGGCTGCGGCGAGGTCACCGCTATCCGCCTGTTGACCGCCACCAACCGCGCGATCCACGAACACAAGCGCAAGCTGCATGTTCACGAACTCGAAAAGCTGATCGACGATCTCGGCGCGAAGCTCGAAACCGTGCAGAACGATGAGCAGGACCCGCAGCGGCGCGAGCGGATGCAGCAGACCATCCGCACGCTGGAGCAGCGCCTGTATCTGTTCGAGGGCGGCCCAACCGGCGAAGGACCCTCGGCCGCGACCATCGCCAACGCCACCGGCTGCAGCAGCGTTTATGCGTCCACCTTCCCCGCCAACCCCTATAAAAATCCGTGGGTGAACAGCCTGTTCCAGGATACGCCGGCGGTCGCAAAGGGCATCTTCGAGGGCCTGTGTGCGACCGCGGTCGATGACTACCGGGCCATGCGCACTGCCCGCCTCGATCTCGAAGACAATTACGACCCGGCCACCCATGACGACCTGTTCCGCTGTTTCAACTGGCATCATTTCTCCGCGGAGGAACGCGCCTTGTTGCCCGCGGTGATCAGCATGGGGGGTGATGGTGCGACTTACGACATCGGCTTTGGCGCACTGTCGCGCGTGCTGGTGTCGGAGACCCCGCTCAAGATCGTGGTGCTCAACACCGGCGCCTATTCAAACACCGGCGGCCAGACCTCGACCTCCAGCTTTACCGCGCAGGATTCGGACCTTACCCGCTTCGGCGTCGCGCACCGCGGCAAACACGAAGACCGCAAAGAACTCGGGCTGATCGCCGCGTTCCACCCCAACGTGCTGGTGATCCAGACCTGCGCGGCGATGCAGAGCCACTTCATGAAGAACGCCATGGATTTTCTTACCTACAACGAATCGCCGGCGGTGTTCGATACCTACACCACCTGCCAGCCCGAGCACGGCATCGCCGACGATGCCGGCAGCCGCCGCGCCATACTCGCAGTGGAGAGCCGCATGTATCCCCTGTTCGTGCACGACCCGCGCCGCGGCGATACGCTCGCCGAGCGCTTCTCGCTGGATGGCAATCCGGAGATCGGCAGTGACTGGATCACCAAGACGCTGGATTACATTGACGATGCGGGCAATGCCCGCTTGCTCGAGATCCCCTACACCGCAGCGGATTTCGCACTGCAGGAAGGCCGCTTTAGCAAGCATTTCCGACCGATCGAGAGTGACATCGCCGGCGAGCCGGTGCCGATCCACGAGTTCATCGATCTGGGCGAGACCGAGCGTTACGGCAAGATACCTTACATCTGGTCGACCGACGCCGATCGCAGACTCGTCAAGCTGACCATGACCCATGCGATGGTCACCCTGACTGCGGAGCGCCGCAGAAACTGGCGCATGCTGGAATACCTCGGCGGCCTGCATATAGAGCGCATGGAGACCAACCACTATGAGGAGCTGGAGGAATGGCAGCAGCGCTACCGGCAGTCGAACATCGCGCGCGAGGCATCCATCGATTCCATCGCCAGGGGTATGGCCGAACTCGCCAGCGTATCCGGTGCACCCGCGCCGTCCTCGCTAAAGGGCATACCGGTAAACGTGTTCGGTGCGGCGGAAGCCGCGACCCCGGCCACAGCGCAGCAGCCATCCGCCCCTGCGCTGCCTGCGTCCAGTGGTAACCCGGTCGAGATTACCGAGGCGGATATGCCCAAATGCACGAACTGCAAGGCCTGCTACCAAGATGTTAGCGAGCTGTTTGAAAAGACCACGATCGTCGTAGAAGGTACCAGCAAGGTCGTCAGCCGGGTGATACCGGGTGTCTTCGATAGGGTCGAGCTCACGCCGGACTTGATCCAGCGCGCGTCTCGGGTAGCGGATGAATGCGATGCCGAGATCATCCGCTTCAATCCGCCGGCACAGGCATAGCACAGGCCAGGGTCAGAGACCCGGAGGCAACACAGATGTCACAGCACACACACCAAGTTTCGCCAAACTCTCCGCGCGACAATCCCGATTGCGCCTACTACCAGCACGATGTCCAACGCTATTACGAGGCCAGCCTGGAGATCGAGAACAACCGCCACCACCTCGACGACACCGCGGAGGCGCTGGAGGCGTTGGAACACAGCGCGTCCGTGGAACTGTTCCAGAAGCAGGTTGAGCTGCTGAAAAGGCGCCTGGTCAACGACCCGCAGTCGTTTCGGCAGACTTTCATCAGCGAGGGCACCAGCGCCATCGCCTGGGAGTTCCAGCAGGACGAACTCGGCGAGGCCTTCACCCGAACGTTGTGGAAGCTGCTGTGCAACAACGATGACATGAGCACGCTGTTGATGCGTTTCATTTGGAACATACCGCTCAAATTCAAACGCAAGTTCATTCGTGCACTCGATGTCTACCTTTCAGACCGCTACCCCATGTTCAAAGGCCTGTCCGAGGGCTGGCCCGGGTCCAACAACATACCGCCCTACATCCGTCCGCCGAGCGAGCGCGCGCAGGATTTCGACCTGGTCAACCAGGGCTACATCGGCTACATGGGCCTGGGCTACAGCTTCCGCGAGGTCGAGCTGCTGGTGTGGCTGGAGGTGCTGCGCGACAAGCAGTGCGACGATAGACCCTGCGAACTCGGCCACCTACCCAAGATCGACGGCGGTGAGAACGAAGGCGGCTGCCCGGTAAAGATCCATATCCCCGAGATGATCCACCTGATGGGCGAAGGCAAGTTCAAGCAGGCCTTCCAGCTGATCAAGGAGGCCAACCCACTGCCCAACGTCACCGGTCGGGTGTGCCCGCAGGAGATACAGTGCCAGGGCGTGTGCACCCTCAATCAGCGACCCATCGAGATCGGTCAGCTCGAATGGTACCTGCCGCAGAGCGAGAAATTCCTCAATCCCAGTGCCAACACCGAGATTGTCGATCAGGTGAATCCATGGGCGACAGCCGACAAGCCACCCATAGCAGTGGTCGGTTCCGGCCCTGCCGGCATGATCAACGCCTACCTACTGTCCAAGGAAGGTTATCCGGTCACCGTGTTCGAGGCCTTCCACGAACTCGGTGGCGTGCTGCGTTACGGCATCCCTGAGTTCCGCCTGCCCAACGAGCTGATCGATGACGTGGTTATGAAGATCAAGCAGATGGGCGGCAAGTTCGTCACCAATTTCATCGTTGGCAAGACCGCCACACTGGAATCGCTGAAACGCGCTGGCTTCTGGAAGGTCTTCGTCGGTACCGGCGCCGGCCTTCCCCGCTTCATGAACGTGCCCGGCGAACACCTGAACGGCATCCTGTCGGCCAACGAGTTCCTCACCCGCGTCAACTTGATGAAAGCGCACCTGGAAGACTACGAGACACCACTGCCAGAGGTGAAAGACAAGCAGGTCATCGTGATCGGCGGCGGCAACACCGCCATGGATGCCGCGCGCACCGCGAAACGCCTGGGTGGGCATGTCACCATCGTCTACCGCCGCACCCAGGAGGCGATGCCGGTACGTGTCGAGGAACTCCACCATGCACTGGAAGAAGGCATCGAGCTCAAGGTGCTGCGTGCACCGCGCGAGTTCATCGGCAACGACAAGACGCACTTCGTCACTCATACCAATCTCGATGTCATGGAACTGGGCGATGCGGATGCCTCCGGGCGCAGGCGGCCGGTGCCCACCGGCGACATCGAGGAGATGCAGGTCGACCTGGTGATCATGGCGCTGGGCAATGCCTCCAACCCGATCGTCAAGGATTCGGAGCCGGGCCTCAAGACCAGCAAATGGGGCACTATCGAGATCAAGGCCGGCTCGCAGGAGACCTCGATCGATGATGTCTATACCGGCGGCGATGCCAACCGTGGCGGTTCGACCGCTATCCGTGCGGCCGGTGACGGCCAAGCCGCCGCACGCGAGATCGCTGGTTCGGTACCCTTCTCCGTCGAAGAGATCAGATCGCTGGTCGCCGGCGCCGAACGCTACACTGAACAAGGCCAGTCACCGAAGAGAATACACAGGCGCACCGATCTGGCAGAAGGCATCGTCGAGTTCGAGATCAACGCGCCGCTGATCGCCAGATCGGCGCACGCCGGCCAGTTCGTGCGCGTGCTCGGCTGGGAGAAGGGCGAACTTATCCCGCTGACGTTGGCGGACTGGGATGCCGACAAAGGCACCATCGATCTGGTAGTGCAGAGCCTGGGCAGCAGTTCCGCATACATCAATCGGATGCAGGAAGGCGAGACGATCGCGGGTATCGCCGGGCCGCTGGGCCTGCCCAGCCAGTTGCACCGCTACGAGAATGGCGAGACCGTGGTCTTCACAGCCGGTGGCGTTGGCCTGCCGCCGGTGTTCCCGATCATGCGCGAGCACCTGCGCATGGGTAACCATGTCACCTTGATCTCCGGTTTCCGTAACAAAGACCTGATGTTCTGGCACAAGCCGGATGGTCGCGTTGGTTTGTTGCAGTCGGAGTATCCCGACCTCCTCGATGTGATCTACACCACCAACGACGGCAGTTTCGGTATCAACGGCTTTGTCACCGCGCCGCTGAAAGAGATGCTCGAAGCGATGCAGGCCGGCAACGGACGTGTCATTGGCGAGGTGGTCACCATCGGCCCGCCATTGATGATGCGCGCGGTCAGCGACCTCACGAAACCCTATGGCGTGAAGACAGTGGCCAGCCTGAACTCGATCATGGTGGATGCCACCGGCATGTGCGGCGCCTGCATGGTCCCGGTCACACTCGATGGCAGGATGGTGCGCAAGCACGCATGTATCGATGGACCCGAGCTGGATGCCCATCTCATAGACTGGGACAAGTTCCTGCCGCGCTTCTTGCAGTTCAGGAAACAGGAGGACGCCAACAAGGCTCGCCACGGCTTTGCATGAATCGACCGAGTAGTGCCCTTATCGCCCGAAGCCAGCTCCAACCCGGATCCGCTATACTCCGGGCAATCGTGGGGCACGACGGCCACGCACAACATTGATTACAGGAGAGGAGAAGAAAGATGAGCGTGGAGGGCGTTTGGAAGCTCGAGATGATGGGAGCCTATGGCTGGGAGAATGTCTCGACGGCGTTTCTGAAGGATGGCCACTACCTGGGAGCAAGCGCCGACCATTTTTCAACCGGCAGCTATGAGGTCGCTGACGAGGCCTTCACCGCGGATCTGAGGGTCAAGCAACATGGAAAGGTCCGCACCATCTTTGGACAAAAGAAAAAGCTCTTGAGTGTCCGGATCGAGGCGAAGATCAAAAAAGCAGACAAGATCGTGGGGCAGGCACGCGACGCAGAAGGCAGCAAGTTCGATGTCAAAATGCGCCTGATCCGCCTCGCCGACCTCGACTGATTTAATCCCGCCGACGAGCAGTTGAAGGTTAGTCCCGCATCAAGCTCCAGCGCGGGCGCACCTTCTCATCCCCGCCTGTATGCTGCACTACGCGGGCCAGGTTCTCGCGATATTCGGAAGCCAAAGCAACCCTGGTCGGCCTGATACGATCTTCAGGGCAGTCCCCCTTTAGGATTACACGTGGGTGATCAAATGAAAATTCTGGGCTGGCGAGAATGGGTCGAATTGCCAGACATGGGCTTGGGCCCGATCAAGGCCAAAGTAGATACCGGGGCCCGAACATCCTGCCTGCACGCCTTCGAGCTGCAGGCCTTTGAGAAAGACGACCAGCCCTGGATACGCTTTAAAGTGCACCCGGTTCAGAAGTGCACGTCTCGGGTGGTCGAGTGCGAGGCCCCGATAACAGACGTGAGACCGGTTACCGACTCCGGTGGTCACATCGAACAGCGCTACGTCATCTCCACACGTCTGCGCCTGGATGATTGGGAGGGATGCGTCGAGATGACCTTGACCGGCCGCGACAATATGCGCTTTCGCATGCTGATTGGACGCACCACAATGGAGGCAGG
Source organism: Chromatiaceae bacterium (assembly GCA_050121305.1). Lineage (GTDB taxonomy): Bacteria > Pseudomonadota > Gammaproteobacteria > Chromatiales > Chromatiaceae > Thiosocius. The sequence goes on along the minus strand of JASFJQ010000027.1, from coordinate 1,546 downwards.
CGGCTTTATCGTCAATCCCGCGTTGTCTTATCAGACTGGCCGAAAAGCCAACAAGAAGCCCCATGGGAGGCAAAATTGAAAATCGCCGTATTGTCTCGAAACAAGAATCTATATTCGACTCGTCGGCTTATCGAGGCTGCAAAGGCGCGCGGGCACGAGGTGTTTACCTATGACGTACTGCGTTGTTACATGAACATCACCTCGATGCGTCCATCGATCCACTATAAGGGGGAGAACCTGACGGGTTTCGACGCTGTCATCCCGAGGATCGGCGCTTCGGTGACCTTCTACGGTACGGCGGTACTGCGCCAGTTCGAGATGATGGGCGTCTACCCATTGAATGAGTCTGTTGCCGTAACACGTTCGCGTGACAAATTGCGCTCGCTGCAATTACTTGCACGCAAGGGTATTGGGCTGCCCGTGACCGGCTTCGCACATTCACCCGACGACGTCGAGGATATGCTCAACATGGTGGGAGGGGCCCCTGCGGTAATCAAGTTGCTCGAAGGCACCCAGGGCATCGGTGTGGTGCTCGCGGAGACCAAGAAGGCAGCGGAAAGCGTCATCGAGGCCTTCATGGGATTGAAGGCGAACATCCTGATACAAGAGTTTATCAAGGAGGCGGGAGGCGCGGATATTCGTTGCCTGGTCGTCGATGGCAAGGTCGTCGCCGCGATGAAGCGCCAGGGGAAGGAAGGGGAGTTTCGCTCCAATCTGCATCGTGGTGGTTCTGCAGCCGTTGTCAGGCTGACCCCGGAAGAACGCTCGACTGCCGTGCGAGCCGCCAGCATCATGGGACTGAACGTGTGTGGCGTCGACATCCTGCGCTCCAATCACGGTCCGGTCGTGATGGAGGTCAACTCGTCGCCAGGTCTGGAAGGCATTGAGAAGTCGACCGGGAAAGACGTGGCTGGGTTGATCATCGAGTTCATCGAGAAAAACTGCAAGCCAAACCGGACCAAAACGCGCGGTCAGGGGTAGTTCGATGCCTCAGGCGGATTTTGAGATCCATGGAGTCAGCATCAAGCCAGGACAAAAGCGAGTCGTCGATATTCCATTGCCAGGGCTCTACACGGAGACATCCGTCCATATGCCCGTGCACGTGGTTCATGGTAAACGCGAGGGGCCGACGCTGCTCGTCAGTGCCGCAGTTCATGGTGACGAGATCAACGGTGTCGAGATCATTCGCCGACTTCTATTGCAGCCTCAACTGCAAAAACTGCGCGGTACGCTGCTGGTTGTCCCTATCGTCAATGTACTGGGTTTCCATATGCAGTCCCGCTATCTGCCCGACCGCCGCGATCTCAACCGCAGTTTTCCCGGCCGCGAGGAAGGCTCGCTTGCCGCGCGACTGGCGCATATCTTCTTGAGTGAAGTAGTGAAGCGCGCGGACCTCGGGGTCGATATACACACGGCTGCGATTCACCGTGACAACTTCCCCCAAATTCGCGCAGATATGAGTCTGGAATCATTGGCACCGCTGGCCAAGGCATTTGCGGCCCCCGTGCTGATTCACTCCGCACCGCCGGATGGCTCATTGCGCCAT
>JASFJQ010000026.1:0-11536 GCA_050121305.1 Chromatiaceae bacterium | reverse complement strand
CAGAGGATCAACGATTCCGGCTACGCCCCGGATCTGGTCGTCGCCATTGCCCGCGGCGGCTACCCGGTCGCACGGGTCATCGCCGATTTCCTCGGCATCATGGACCTGGTCAGTCTCAAGATCGAGCACTATCACGGCCCCGACAAGCTCAGGCGCGCGGTCGTCCGCTATCCGCTGCCAGCGACGGTCGACCAGCGCAGAGTCCTGCTGGTCGATGACGTCGGCGATTCCGGCGACACCTTTGCCGCGGCCCTTTCGGAGATCGCACGCCATGGGTCACCGGCCGACCTGCGCACCGCGATGTTGCACCACAAGCAGACATCCAGCCACGTCCCGGACTACCGTGCGCAGCACGTGGTGAAGTGGCGCTGGATTACCTACCCCTGGGCAGTGGTCGAAGACGTGACGGTGCTCGCCGCGCGGATGGCGCCGGTCCCAACGGACGCCGAGGAGCTCGTGACCCGGCTCGCCGCAGAAACGGGTCTGACGCTGCCGCGGGGCGTGCTCGCCGAGACGGCACCGATCGTGCTGCAGCGTCTTGCGCGATGAATCGGCGCCTGCCCGATCATGCGGATTGGGCCGCCGCGGCAAATTCGCGGTAGCGTGCCTCCATACCCAGGCCCTGCGCAACGGCCTCACAGGCAATAAAGCCTGCAAGGGTATTCACCCCTCTGGCGAAAGCTGGATCGGCACGCAGCGCGTCGATGCCGCCGGCGGCCAGCCTCTCGACGAACGGCAACGTCGCCGTCGTCAGCGCCAGGGTCGAGGTCCGTGGATAGGCGCCCGGCATGTTGGCCACGCAGTAATGCGTCACGCCATGGCTGACGAACACCGGATCCGAGTGGGTGGTCGGTCGCGAGGTCTCCACGCAGCCACCCTGGTCGATGCTCACGTCGACGATCACCGAACCCGGCTGCATTGCCGCCACCATCGACTCGCTGACCACCCTGGGCGCCTTGGCGCCGCGGAGCAACACTCCGCCCACGACCAGGTCTGCGGTACGCAGTTGTTGCGCGATGCCTGCGGGCTCCGACACGAGGTAGCGCAGCGCCGCGGAGATCTCACGCTGCAGCGCCTGCTCGCGTTCGGGATGCCGGCCGAACACGACCACCTCGGCACCCATGCCGGCCGCTGCGCGGGCTGCATGCCGCCCAACGACGCCGTCGCCGATCACCACGACCCTGCCGTACGCATGGCCGAGCACGTCGCCGAGCAGCATGCCCTTACCGCCGTTCGGCTTGGCGAGATAATAGGCGCCCATGGTCACGGCCATATCGCCGGCCACGCCGCTCATAGGGGCCAGCAACGGCAGCCGCCCCTGAGTGTCTTCGACCGTTTCATACGCAACCGCGGTCGTGCGTCGCTCTAGCAGGGTCTCGGTCAGGGTCGGCGTGACCCCGGCGAGATGGAGGTAGGTGAAAAGGATCTGATCACGCAGAAAGGGGTACTCGCCGGGCAACGGTTCCTTGACCTTGACGACCAGATCGCCGTCCCAGGCCTGGCGAGTCGTGACGATGTCGGCACCGGCCTTCGCATAGGCCTGGTCGGCGAAGCCCGACCCCAGACCCGCGCCGCGCTCGACGCTCACCTGGTGGCCCTGTTGTGCCAGACGCTGCACCCCGTCGGGGGTCAGGCCGACCCGGTTCTCTTTGTCCTTGGTTTCCTTGACGAGCCCGATTCTCATGGTCACCTCGTGCGACGGTCATTTTTTGCTTATCGACGAGACCGGGTCGAGCCGATCCGCGTTACATGCGCATCTTCGACAACAATACCCCGATGACGAAGGCTGCAAAGCCGATCGCCGCGGGCAGTCCGGCGGCGCCCGCATCCGAGCCGATGAGGTCATAGGCGATCAAACCGATCCCACCGAGTTGGAGCATAGACGCAAGTGGCCGGTCCTTGTTCAGAAACACAATGCACAAGCTCCACGGCGGGTCGCGTATGCAATGCTCGGCGCGCCGGCGACCCGCTCCGCGACGCCTAGTGCGCTAGACTTAATCGCATCCATTCCAGATCTGCTGAGGGGCGAACATGACTTTCTCTCTGACGTCCGATGCCTTCGCCGACGGCGGCGAGATTCCCGCCAGATACACCTGCGAGGGCGAAGACCTGGCGCCGGCGCTACGATGGACGGGCATACCGAACGGCACCCGCAGCCTGGTACTGATCGTCGACGACCCGGATGCGCCGGACCCTGCAGCCCCGAAGATGACCTGGGTCCATTGGGTACTGTACAACATCCCTGCCGACGCACTCGGCCTGGACGAAGGTGTCAGCGCGCAAGGGCTGCCGCAGGGCACGCGTGAAGGGCTGAACGACTGGAAGCGCGCCGGTTACGACGGGCCCTGTCCGCCGGTCGGCCGGCACCGCTATTATCACAAGCTGTACGCGCTCGACACCACTCTGCCGGAGATGAGCAGGCCGACCAAGGCAGAGGTGGAGGCGGCGATGCAGGGCCATGTCCTGGCGCAGGCGCAACTCATGGGGGTCTACCAGAAGTCGGGCCGGTGAACAGGGGCCGCGCCGCCTGTCGGCAGGCTACGCGAGCAGTTCAGGCCGGACCATCCACTCGATCAACCATTGTGCGTCCGCATTCAGCGATAGGCAGACGACGGTCCCTGGCCGGTAGGCGGCTATCGGCCGGTCCTCATCGCCGATAACTAGGTGGGAAACCAGTCTGGCCATGAACGGTAGATGGCCGACTACCAGCGAATCGCGATCCCAGCTCTCGCTTTGCCAGTCGAAGGCCTTGGGATTGTCGTTGGGATTGATCAGGCCACTGACCTCCAGCGCCACGCCCGGCCCGAGCGCCGCTGCCAGTCGCATCGCGGTCTGCCGGGCCCTCAGCTTGCCACTGTGGATCACGCGCTCGACCCGTACATCCGCCCGCTGCAAAAAATCGGCCAGGCGATCGACATCCTGCTCACCGCGGGCGGTCAAGGGTCGATCGGGACGGTCGGCCTTTGCATACGCCTCACCATGCTGCACCAGATAGAGTTTCAAGACCTTAGCCTCCCCGATCGGAAAATGCACTCGTGTGCCAGGCGGCCGGATTGGGTGTGCTGTCTCTTGGCCCAGGGCCGACCCCGCGAGCTGTCGCGGCCATGCGAAAATAGTCTAGCCTGAAAACCTCGCCAGCCGCAGCGATGCCGGTGTAATTTCTACAACGCGTGCGGCAGGTCGATCGGCATTTGCTGGGACAAGGTCAGCACGCGGGTCGAATTGACTATCGCCCGGCTGCGCGGCTCAACAAACACTCGCCTTGGCCTGCCCCGTCGGAGAGAATGAGATGCAGCAAGCAGACGGACCGGGGTGGGAACATTTCCAGCACATCGCCGATATCGGTGTGCGCGGTAGCGGCCGCAGCCTCGCCGAGGCCTTCGAACAGGCGGCCCTGGCGATGACCGCGGTTATCCTCGATCCGCAAACAGTCGCATGCAGCGAGCCTCTGGCAATCGAGGTCAGCGCACCGGATCACGAGCTGTTGCTGACCGAGTGGCTAAACGCACTGATCTACGAAATGGCCACCCGGCATCGGCTTTTTGCCCGCTTCGAGGTCGAGATCCGGGGGCATAGGCTAAAGGCCACGGCCTGGGGCGAGGCAATCGATGTCGCGCGTCACCGGCCAACCGTGGAGATAAAGGGGGCGACCTTCACCGAGCTGCGGGTATGGCGCTCGGACGACGGTCTTTGGCACGCACAATGCGTCGTGGACGTATGAACCACAGGTAGCGGCAGTATGCAGATCAAGGCCTCCGCAACGGATTCCCCATTTGTCTGGCGCATCGAGCCGCGCGGCAATATGCGCGTCCCCGGCATCATCTATGCGGATCAGCCGCTGATCGATGCGATGGACGACAAAGTCTTCCAGCAAGTGCGCAATGTCGCCACGCTGCCCGGCATTCAGCAGGCGGCGTATGCGATGCCGGATGCCCACTGGGGCTATGGCTTCCCGATCGGTGGCGTGGCCGCGTTCGATCCGGATGAGGGCGGCGTAATCTCGGCCGGCGGTGTCGGTTTCGATATATCGTGCGGCGTGCGCACGCTGCACACCGGGCTGACGCTGGCGGAGCTGGCGCCACACAAGAAGGCCCTCGCGGACCTGCTCGAGGTGACCATCCCTGCCGGTCTCGGCAGCACCGGCTCGCTCCGACTCGGTCACCGCGAAATGGAGCGCATGCTGAGCGGTGGCGCCGCCTGGGCGGTGCAGCAGGGCTATGGCACTGAGGCCGATCTGCTGCGCACGGAGGAGCATGGCTGCATGGCCGGTGCCGACCCGTCGCAGGTATCGGAAAAGGCCAAGCAGCGCCAGCGCAATGAAATGGGCACCTTGGGTTCCGGTAATCACTATCTCGAGGTGCAGCGGGTCGCGCAAGTCTACGACGGTGCAACCGCCGCAGCCTTTGCGCTCGAGCCGGACGAGATCGTGATCAGCATCCATTGCGGCTCGCGCGGTCTGGGCCACCAGATCGGCACTGAGTTCCTGAAATCGATGTTACTGAAGGCACAGGACCACGGGATATCCCTGCCGGACCGTGAGCTGGCCTGTGCACCCATCGAGTCGCCTCTCGGGCAGTCTTACCTTGGCGCGATGCGCGCCGGCATCAACTGTGCGCTGGCCAATCGCCAGATCCTCACTCACCTGACCCGTGAGGTATTTGAGGACATATTCCCCGCCACTCGGCTGACCCTGCTCTACGACGTGTCGCACAATACCTGTAAGCGCGAGACACACACCGTTGACGGCAGGCGCAAACAGCTCTTTGTGCATCGCAAGGGCGCGACCCGGGCGCTCGGGCCCGGTCATCCGGACCTGCCCGATGGTCTGCGGGCGGTCGGCCAGCCGGTGATCATCGGCGGCTCGATGGGAACTGCGTCCTACATCCTGGCCGGCACTGAGCACAGTGAAGGCCTCGCCTATAGCTCCTCGTGTCACGGGGCCGGACGCGCGATGAGCCGTCATCAGGCCACTCGCCAGTGGCAGGGCCGCGAGGTGCTAAAGGACCTGGAGAGTCGCGGCATCTTGATCCGCAGCCCGTCACTGCGCGGCGTCGCGGAAGAGGCGCCGGGTGCCTACAAGGATGTCAGCCGGGTGGTCGATGCCGCCGACCGAGCCGGGCTGTCGCGCAAGGTGGCGCGCCTCGAGCCACTGATCTGCGTGAAGGGGTGAGCATCCATATCGGCACATCGGGCTGGCACTATCCGCACTGGGTCGGACATTTCTATCCCGCCGAGCTGCACAGCCGAGACTGGCTCGCCCATTACGCGCGGCAGTTCGACTGCGTCGAGATCAATAACAGCTTCTACCGACTCCCGACGGTCGCGAATGTCGACCACTGGCTGGCGCAGACGCCCGAGGGTTTTACATTCACGCTCAAGGCCAGCCGCTACATCACCCATATGAAGAAGCTGCGCGACTGTGCGACACCGCTGGACGAATTTCTCGCCGTCGCGCGCCGCTTCGGCGACCGCCTGGCGGCTGTCCTGTTGCAGCTGCCACCGCACTGGCATGTCAACCACCAGCGCCTGGCCGAGTTTCTCGCGCTACTGCCGGACGATCTGCGGTTTGCAATCGAATTCCGAGACCCCAGTTGGCAGGTCGATGCGACCTACCATCTGCTGCGTGAACACGCGGTCGGCTTCTGTCAGTTCGATCTCGCCGGCCACCAGTCCCCTGTGGTACTGACGGCCGAGCTGATCTATCTGCGCCTGCACGGTCCACACCACGCCTACAGCGGCAGCTACGCCGAAGACCAGCTGCGTGACTGGGCCGACAGGCTCAAGCTCTGGGACCGAGACAACCACGCCGTGTACGTGTTCTTTGACAATGACGCACAGGCATCTGCGGTCCACGATGCCCTCGCGCTGCGGCGACAGCTGGGCGGATGAGCGCTGAGCCGACAGGCGGACTCAGCCTTGTGGCCCGGACCAGGAAGAATACTGCTGGCGCATGGCGGTCCACTCGATCAGGCGCATCTGCACACGGCCGTTGCAGCTGTCTTGTGGATAGAGTCCACTGGCGTCGGGGCTGCCGGCGGGCATGGCGCACAGCATCGCCATGACCTGGTCGGCATGGTTGGCCGCATAGACATGAAACTCGCCGCGCTCGGCGGCGGCCCGGACATCCGCGCGCAACATCAGGTCCTTCTTGTTGCCCTCCGGGATGATCACGCCCTGCGTTCCGGTCAGGCCCCGCGCATTGCAGATGTCGAAAAAGCCCTCGATCTTTTCATTGACCCCACCGACCGGCTGTACCTGGCCGTGTTGGTTGACCGAGCCGGTGACAGCCAGCGACTGATCGATCGACAGGTCGCCAATCGCCGACAGTAGTGCGCAGAGTTCGCCCAGCGAAGCGCTGTCACCCTCGACTCTCCCGTATGACTGCTCGAAGACCAGGCTGGCGGAGAGCGACAGCGGTTGGTGACGAGCGTAGCGGTTGGCCAGGTAGGCGCTCAGGATCATCACCGACTTGCGGTGTATGGCGCCGCCCAGCTCCGCCTCACGTTCGATGTCCACCACCTCACCGGAACCGATACGCGCCGTGGCGCTGATCCGCGACGGGCTCCCGAACGAAAGATCACCCGCCTGAATGATAAATAGCCCGTTGACCTGACCGAGTTGCCTTCCCTCGGTGTCGATCAATAGCTGGTTGCGCAGGATAGCCTCGTGCAGTCGCTTTCGATACTGGTCGGTACGCGCGATGCCTGCATCGATAGCGAGCTGGACGTGCTCTGCCTCGACGAACCTACTGCCGGACTTGGCGACGAAGTGGTCTGCCTCCTGCATGAGTTCGATGAGGCTGCCCAAGTGCAGCGACAGCCTCTCACCGTCACCGGCGCGCCGTGCCGACCAGTTGATAATGGCGGCAACCCCCTCGCGGGTTATCGGATGCAGCTTCTCGCGGCGCTGCAGGCTGGCAACGAGTTGCGCATAGGCCATCTCGCGCCCCACATCGCGCGGCATGTCCTCGCTGAAATCGGCGACGACTTTAAACAGCGCACCAAATTCGGCGTCGTAGGCCTTGAGCAGAAAATACAGTTCGCGATCACCGAGCATCGCGACTTTGACATCCAGCGGGATCGGCTGTGGCTCGAGCGACACAGTCGACATCAGACCCAGCAGCCGATCCGGTGACTCGATCGGAATCTCGTTGCTGTTGAGTGCGCGTTTCAGCGCGCGCCAGGCAAACGGCTGGGTCAGCAGCTTGTCAGCGTCGACGATCAGATAGCCGCCATTCGCACGGTGCAGGGAACCTGTCTTGATCAGTGTGAAATCGGTGCTGAGCGTACCCATGTGGGCGACATGCTCAATTCGCCCGACCAGGTTCTGGTAGGTCGGATTGTCTTCGTATACCACCGGCGCGCCGTCGAACGCGCCATTGTCGACAAGCAGGTTGACCTTGTAACGGGTGAATCGCGGATTATCGGCACCCGGGCTGTCACCGGCCTCGTCGGGTAGGAACAGGTTGGCATGCTCGACCACGTCGGCCGCCAGGGACTGAAGATAACGCTGCACGTCAGGCAGTCCGGCGTAACGGAGCTCGAGCTCGTGGATCAGCTGACCGGCCGTCAGTTCGGTCACGTCGGCATCCAGTTCGCGGAGGCGTTGGTGAAGTTCCCGCCTCCATAGCGGGACCCGCCCCAGCGCGGTGCGCAGTGCCTCCTTGATCTCATCCATGGCCTGTTCGAGCTCCCCCTTGGCCTTGTCGTCAAGGGCCGCGTATTCGTCGGGGCTCAGCACCTTGCCGTCTTTGAGCGGCGCGAGGTTATAACCGGTCGGCGTAGAGATCAGCGCGATGTTGCGTTCTGAGGCCTGTCTGCCCAAGTCGGCCGCGATGTCGTCCTCGCGCTTCTTGAACTCGTCGCGAATCTCCTGCGCGCGGCGGCGATGATCGTCACTCTGAAAGGCAGCCGGCAGACTGCTCAGCAGGTCTTCGACGAGCTGGCGCATGTCGAGGCGCAGGCTGCTGCCGCGTCCCGCGGGCAGGCGCAGTGCGATCGGTCGGTCTGGTTTCGCGAAGTCGGCCACATAGCACCAGTCCGGAGGGACCTCGTCGGTCGCGGCACAGTCGGCCAGGCTCTTGCGCATGCGATGATGCTTGCCGATGCCCGGCGAGCCCATCACATAGAGGTTATAGCCGTCGCGGCGCATGTCGGTAGCAAACGCGATCGCGTCGACCACCCGCTCCTGTCCCAGCGCGGTGCTGGCAGGTTGCAATTCGCTGCTATCCGAAAAAGTCAGGGTCTCGGGATCGCAGGCATGTATGAGTTGCGCCGCTGCGATCGGCTGGAGGGCGGAGACTTTGTCGTTCATGCTCGCATACCATCATACGCCGGTGGATGCTGGGCATCTGAGAGTCCCGCCCGAGTCTTGTTCTTATTCATTCGCATCTCCCTCTGAGGCCAGCGCTAGCGCATCCGCCGCCCGGCCGGCGAGAGGCTGGGCATACATCGCCTCTCGCCGCAGCCAAAGTCCAAGGCCGCTCTAACAACGACTCTTCATCGACAGCTCAACCCACCCGCAGCCTGAATAGAAGCATAAAGGCGGAAGCGTCGAAAACCAATCGAGGCTACCTTCTTCAACAGGATCTTCTTCATTCGCTTCTCTTCGTTTCTCCTGATCTCGTTCGGGCCAGCCGGCCCGTACCGGAACATGCGGCGTGATCATTGCAAGCAACCATCTGGAAGAGAAGCCAGGGCGTAAGGCTCATCTGGTACGCTTCGAAGATTCCGAACTGGATCTGGGGCCACCGCGGTCGGCCGCGGCGAAGATCCGTTGCACTGGCGCGGAATCGGTCTGATCTAGGAGTCTGCGCGGTAGAAATACCCGTAGCGAAAAAGTGGCACGGCGACGACAGTTTCCTGTTTTTTTGAGGCGCATAGTGGGCACTACGCAACGAAAAATAACAGGAAAATGGAACGCCGTGGCGCTTTTGCAGTAGGGATACTTTCTACCGCGCAGACTCCTAGGTATCGGCAGGTTCCAGGGCTCTCATGCGTTGGCGTAGAGGCCGCCTATCGAGGCGGCTCCTTGGTCCGCTATCAGTCCCGGGCCGCGCCAGGACAATTTAACCTATCTGTCAAAGACTTACGCGATCGACACCTAAGCGTTGGAGAAACGTGGGGTAACCGTTGGGCGGTCGTTGCCCGGTTCTCTACCACCGCTGCTATTGATTCGGGCAGGCCTGCTTTGCGGGTGTCCCGACAACGAATTGGAGGTGTGAGATGAGCAAGTCAATTTCAGCCATTATTCTGACCCAAGCCCTCTTGTGTGGCGCAGTCTTGGCCGGCCACGAAGAGGCGGACCCCTACGCCCTCGAACCCAGCATCAACGGTGGTGTCTCGGCGAGCGGTCTGTTTGCGAGCCAGGCGAAGGAGGATGCCTATCTGGCCGCACTGGCAGCCGAGGCACTCGAGCCCTGCATCAACGGCGGCGTATCCGCGAATGGCCTGTTCGCCAGCCAGACGGAGGAATATGCCTTCAGCAACCGAGTTGTCGCCAGGTGAATCGGGACGGGCCAGGGACGGCCCTCAGCCCGACGGTCCCCGGTCCGTGGCCGCGTGCCGGTTCAGTAGGTCAACCCGGCACGCTGGAGGTCGCGCAGGAATCTCTCCTTATAAGCGGGATCGCGGATCGGCGCGGCCCGCTCGACGTCGGCCAGCGAGAAATTCGGGTTCAGCGTCAGCACCTCGGCCACCTGCCAGCCGGCCTCGTTAAGATCCCCGGCGGCCGCGTAGGCAGCGGCAAGGTATACCCGCACCAACTGGTAGCTGGGATTGTTCGCGATCGCCAGCTCCAGCACGCGTATGGCCTCGGCTGTATCCTCCAGTGCGTAGTGTAGGGCGCCCTCGACCAGTTGATAGGTGGCAGGCACCCGCGGGTTCAGATCGATCGCGTGCGCCAGCGCCGTCAATCCCTCCCGCGGTCTCCCGGCAAAGTGCAGGACCCATCCGAGTGATGCATGCGCATCGGCATAGCTGGGCTTGAGCTCGATGGCCCGTGCGAGTTCCTCCATGGCCGCGGCATAATTACCACGATACATCCCTACTATGGCTGCGGCGAAATGCACCTGCGGCAGGCTGTCGTCCAGTTGCATCGCCTTTCGCGTCAGGGTCTCGGCCTGTGCCAACGACTCGTCTAGCGATGCCCCCCAGCTGTTGACCACCGCCGTCGCATGGGTCAGTGCCAGCGCAGCATAGGCGCGGGCGAAACCGGGCTCGATTGCGATCGCACGTTCGAAGAACCCCTGCGCCAGCTCATTGGCCTCACCAGTGCGTCTCCCGTAGAGATCCATGCCGCGCAGGAATAGGTCATAGGCCTCGATGTTGGTGGCGTAGTCTCTGACCAGACGCTCGCGGTCGTCTGCTGACAGTTCGACCTGCAGTGCACTGACGACGTGGTGGGTGATCTCATCCTGAAGAAGGAAGATGTCGGCGATCTTGCGATCATAACGTTCCGCCCAGCGATTGCTGCCGTCCTCGGTGTCCGTCAGCCGGATGTTGATACGTAGTCGTTCCCCGGCCCGCTGGACACTGCCCCTGAGGATGTATCGGGCATGCAGCTGCCGACCGATCTCCCCTTCGGACTCCGCGTCGCCCCGGTAGGCGAAGGCCGAATTGCGGGCCACGACACGCAGCCCGCCCAGCTTCGAGAGGTCGGTGATCAGGTCCTCGGTGATGCCATTGGCGAAATAGTCCTGGCCGGGATCGGCGGAAAGGCTTTCGAACGGCAGCACCGCAATCACCGGCACTCCGCCTACCGGCTCGTCCGCTGGGGGTGTCCCCAAAGGGACCGTCGCCCACCAGAGGATGCTGCCGCCCAGGAGCAGCCCCAGGCTCGCTATCAGTGTCTTGCGCCAGTGCCGGTCTAGCCGCCTCCCCGGGACTGACACCGACGCGTCGGGCGCCGGTTCAGCGGCCGCTTCGACGGCCGAGGTCTCCGCGATCAGCCGGTAACCCGTCTTTGCAATGGTCTCGATGTAACGCGGGCTCCGGGCGTTGTCGCCCAAGGCCCGGCGCAACTTGATCACCGTGTTGGTGACCGCGTCATCGGTGACGATCATGCCCGACCAGACCTGCGTCTCGAGGTCATGACGCGACACCACCTCCCCTCGGCGTTCAACCAGGTAGGTGAGTACGCGCATCGCCTTGGGCTCGACGCGGACCTCTTTGTCTCCACGAAACATTCGGTTGGCGGCGGGTTCCACGGTCCAATCGCCGATCTTCAACAGCGTGGCCGCGGTACTGTATCCTGTCATCGTCCATAACCATTTTTTTGGACATCCAGTGGTCACAGTCTAGTACCGGGCCGCAGGATTTAACCATTCCTCAACACCAGGCCGCTCGGGACGGCCATAGAACTTCACCAACAAGTCACTGACGACCGCTAGACTAGGGCCTTAACTCAATGCTTCCGAGAGGCTCATGCAGTGCGCACAGATCTAGGTGTACTCCCGGTATTGTTGTTCGTCGTACTTGGGGCGATGGCGCCCGACGAGGGTGCCGAGGCCGCAGGATTCGATGTGGCGTTTGGGTCC
>JASFJQ010000025.1:0-11658 GCA_050121305.1 Chromatiaceae bacterium | reverse complement strand
ACCGGCTGCGAAATCCGCCAGCTGCCGCGATGCCGGTGACATTTCCAGGTTAGATTCTGGACAGGCGTCACCGATGAAAATGCTCGCTGACCTGTTTCCGGTCATCCTATTTTTTGTAGCCTACCAGCTGTTCGATATCTACGTGGCGACTCAAGTGGCAATTGCCGCGGCAGTGCTACAGGTCGCCTACAACAAATTGCGGTACAAGAAGGTTGAGAGCATGCACTGGGTTACGCTGGGACTGCTGGTTGTGTTCGGGGGACTCACCCTGGCGCTGCGTGATCCGGCGTTCATCAAGTGGAAGCCGACCGTAGTGAATTGGCTGTTTGCCGCAGCGTTTCTGTTCTCGCAATTCTTCATGCAGCGCGGCCTGCTTCAGCGCATGATGGACCACGCGGTCACCCTGCCCGACCCTGCCTGGGGTCGTCTCAACACCGCCTGGGTGGCCTTCTTCTTCGCAATGGGCGTCATCAATCTCTATGTCGCCTACAACTTTTCCGAACAGGTCTGGGTCAATTTCAAACTGTTCGGTTTTCTCGGACTGACTCTGGTCTTCATGCTGGCACAGGGCTTCTATCTGGCCAGATTTCTGCCAACAGAAAACGCGACCCGCGAGGATTAAGCCATGCTGTATGCCATCATGAGCAATGACGTCGAGAATAGTCTGCCACTGCGCAAGACCGCACGTCCTGCACACCTGCAACGCCTTGAGGAGCTGCAACAGCAAGGCAGGCTGGTGCTGGCCGGCCCACTACCGGCGATCGATAGCGATGAGCCCGGCGATGCAGGATTCACCGGTAGCCTGGTGGTCGCCGAGTTCGCGAGCCTCGACGAGGCCCAGGCATGGGCCGACGCCGATCCCTATGTGGCCGCCGGGGTGTATGTCGAGGTGCAGGTAAAACCCTTCAAGCGGGTCTTCCCGCACTGACCGAATATCCATTCCCAAGCAGGAGAGCTCGATTATGTGGAAGTCTACAGTCCGCCGCTGTATGGCGCTGACATTTTGCCTTGGCCTCGCGGGCCAGGTAACTGGCCAGGATCAGCCCGGAACGCGAACTCTGGTAACGATCGACGACTTTGCCGTCACCGATCTGCACTTTGCACTGTTTGCCAATCAAACCGGTCGCAACCCGAAGGACGGTCAGGAGCAACTCAATATGCTCAATGAGCTGGCCACCCACTTCATGATCGCCAACTCAGCGGAGGGACAGGCCTTGGCCGGGCAGGCGGAAGTAAACGCAGCATTGGAGGTCGCCCGCGCCCGACTGATTGCACAATCGTTCATCAACAGCCGTTTGCAGCAGACGCCGATCGAAGAGGAAGAGCTGCGGGCACTCTACGCCGCACAATACGGCGATGCGCAGCAGATGGAGTACAAGGCACGCCACATCCTGCTCAAGACCGAGGACGAGGCCAAGGCTATCATCGTGGAACTGGACGGCGGGGCAGATTTTGCAACATTGGCCAAGGAAAGATCGATCGGACCCAGCAAGACCGCGGGTGGCGACCTCGGATGGTTTGAGGCCAAGCAGATGGTGAGCGAATTCGCCGCGGCGACCGCGAATCTGGACAATGGCGCCTATAGCCGAAGCCCGGTGCAGACCCAGTTCGGCTGGCACGTGATTCTTCGGGAAGACAGCCGCGAATTGCCCCCTCCGACCTTCGAATCGGCAAGGCCGGAGCTGGAAAAACAGGTTCAGCGCGAGCATGTGGCAAAGGCCATCGCAGAGATCAAAGAGAACACCCGCATCGAGGTGCAGAGCCCCGAGCCGAAGTAACGGACCGCAGAATGTGTTCGGCGAAGCCGAAATGCAGTGGAAAAAGCAGGCTTAGCCGTCGGTCTTCTTCGGCGTCTTACCAATACGGCCAATGGGTACGATGTCTGCCGGAGACTTCTCATCCGTGTAATACGGCTGCTCACGAACAGCCCCTGCAGCATCAGCCAGCTCGCGTTCGCGCGCCGAGATCAAGCCCAGGCACTCTCGAACATCCTGAATGGTCTGATCCGACAGTGGGTGCTTCATCGCTCTACTTGGCGGCGTCGTGTCTTTGATGATCTGCGCCAGCACCTTTCGCATTACCACCAGAATCTCACGCTCTTGTCTGCTTTCGTCGGCCATAGGGCTAGGGACTCCTGGTAACGACTGGGATAGGCAACAAGCGGAGTCGGGTCCGCAGTCCGATTCTACTTGAATATCGTATCGATCGAGAATCCATCCTGTTCGAGGATGCCGCGCAGGCGCTTCAACGCGTCCATCTGTATCTGTCTTACCCTTTCCCGTGTCACGCCCAGCTCGTTTGCCACCTGCTCCAATGTGGAGTTCTCGTAGCCGTGCAGACCAAACCGCCGCTCTACCACCTCACGCTGCTTGCCATTGAGCTTTGCCAGCCACTCGTCAAGATGACTCGACAGATCGTCGGCCTGGATGTGCTCTGTCGGATCCATCGTGTTCTCGTCAGCGATGGTGTCGAGTAGCGGCTTATCGGCGTCTTTGCCGTACGGCGTATCCACCGAGGTGACTCGCTCATTGAGGCCCAGCATGCGCTTGACCTCTTCGATTGGACGGTCGAGCAGATCGGCGATCTCTTCCGCGGTCGGTTCGTGATCAAGAGTTTGGGTAAGCTGCCTCGCAGCCCGAAGGTAGACGTTAATCTCCTTCACGACATGAATCGGCAGCCGGATAGTGCGCGTCTGATTCATGATCGCGCGCTCTATGGTCTGACGGATCCACCAGGTCGCATAGGTCGAGAAACGAAAGCCCCGCTCCGGATCAAACTTTTCTACCGCACGGATCAGACCGAGGTTGCCCTCCTCGATCAAGTCGAGCAGCGCCAGGCCGCGGTTCATGTAACGGCGGGCAATCTTCACCACCAGGCGCAGGTTGCATTCGATCATGCGCCGCCGGGCGGCGGCATCTCCCTTTTGCGCAAGACGCGCGTAATGGACTTCTTCCTCGGCGGTCAGCAGTTTGGAGAAACCGATCTCATTCAGGTACAGACGTGTCGCATCGAGCTGGCTATCGGGGATCTCACCGGCGGCGTACTTCTTTTCAACATCCTCTGCATCGTCGGTATCC
The DNA here is from genome assembly GCA_050121305.1 of Chromatiaceae bacterium. GTDB lineage: Bacteria > Pseudomonadota > Gammaproteobacteria > Chromatiales > Chromatiaceae > Thiosocius. Next base: position 8,581 of record JASFJQ010000025.1, on the reverse strand, counting down.
GCTGTCGCGACGAACTTTCCGTCCTCGGCGTCGTCATCCGCATCGAGATCGACATCGTCGACGACATCCTCGATGTCATCGTCGACTTCCGCATCAATGTCGTCGCCGTTCGCAGGCATGCCCCCCCCATTTTTTCCGCTCTGACCTTAAACCGTCGGCATCTCTGCGGCGGCGGTTACAGCTTTCGAGTCAGCGACGCGGCAAGAGCCTCAACGGATCGACAGGCTTACCGTCACGTCGAATCTCGAAATGCAGCAGCGGGTCGCCGGTGTTGGCCGTTCCCATCACTGCGATTTTCTGCCCTTTGGTGACCTGATCGCCTTCTTTGACCAACAACCTGCTGTTGTGTCCGTAAGCGCTGAGATAGTTTTCGTTGTGTTTTACGATGATAAGCTGCCCATAGCCGATCAGTCCACTCCCGCTGTAGACCACTTTTCCGCCTTCTGCGGCCTGAATGGTATCGCCACTTCGACCGCCGATCTTGATGCCTTTTCGCAACGGGTCTCCGGCCTTGAAGCCAGAAATCAATCTGCCCTGCGCCGGCCACCGCCAGGTCAGTCTCCCCGCCGGAGGGGGTGACGATTTGGGTTCCGGTTTTGAAACGGCTTTCGCCTGCGGTCTCGGCGGCTGTTTCGCAGCTATCTCAGGTGCCTGTTTCTTACGCGCTGGTGCAACGGACGGCGGTTTCGCCGATTTCCTCGACGAGGATACCGGTGGCACCCTCGCAGCGGGCGGGGGCGTCAGGCGCAACGTCTGTCCGGCAAAGATTCGATACGGCGGGCGAATGCCGTTCCACGCCGCGATCAGTCGATAGTCGACGCCGCGCTGCCAGGCAATTCCATGCAGAGTATCGCCGGGCTGCACCCGATAGATCGGGCTTTGAATAGGTGGCCGCGCCGGCCGGGTCTTAACCGGATCGCGAACTCGCGACTCGACGGGGGCCTGCCAACTGGCAGTGCAGGCAGCGAGCGAGATCGCGGCCAGCAGCACAACACACACAGGAATCAGCCGAGCCCTCCGGCATGACGTCGAGCTGCACATCAAGTTCCGGACAATTGCCTGCTTCAAGACTGGTACTTCTCTACCGCGTTTGGTCAGAACCTGTACACCATGACAGCCATGGCCACCACGACGACCGTAAACCAGCCCAGCCAATCGATCCAGCGATGCAGTCGGCTTTCCATTGCCTGTCCGCCCCAGGCCATCAAGAAAGCCACCAGGTAAAACCGCAATCCGCGACCGATGAACGAGGCAAGCACAAAGGGCAGAAAGGCCATGCTCAGGACACCCGCAGTGATGGTGAAGATCTTGTAGGGTATCGGCGAGAAGCCAGCCGCAAAGATGGCATAAAAGCCCCATTCATCGAACCACTGCTGCGCCAGTGCGAAGGTTTCCGCGTAGCGCCCGCTCTCCAGCCAAGGAGCGACTAGCTCGAAGGCAAACATGCCGATCAGGTAGCCGAACACCCCGCCAGCGACCGAAGTAAAGGTAGTCAGCGTGCCGAACCAGAGGGCCCGTCGGGGTTGCGCCATACTCATCGGCGCCAGCATTACGTCGGGCGGTATCGGGAAGAAAGACGATTCGGCGAAGCTCAGGCCACCCAGATACCAAGGTGCACGGGGGTGCCGTGCCCAACGCATCGCGCGTGCATACAAGGGTGAGAAGATCTTCACTCAGCAGACTCCGTCCACCAGGGGCACGAAACTGACGCGCTCAAGCATCTCGTGCACGTAGCCTTCATTGGTGCGCACCACCCGCACCAGGGCCTGCTCGTCCCTGCTGCCGATCGGCAGGACCATGCGGCCACCCGGGCGCAGCTGCTCGACCAGTGCCAGCGGTATCCCCTCCGGAGCGGCCGCGACGAGGATGCCGTCGAAAGGCGCGTACTCGGGCAATCCGACCGAGCCATTTGCATGTTTGGTAATCACATTGCGTATCTGTAGCGCCTGGAGTCGCCGTCGGGCCTGGTCCAGCAGCACCTTGATACGCTCGGTCGTGTAGACCCGTCGCACCAGCGGCGCGAGTACCGCTGTCTGATAACCGGAGCCGGTACCGACCTCGAGTACATTCTCGAGCGGGCCGGCCGCCAGCAGGGCCTCTGTCATTCGCGCCACGATATAGGGTTGCGAGATCGTCTGCCCTTGACCGATCGGCAGTGCGGTATCTTCGTAGGCACGGCTGGCCAGCGCCTCGTCGACGAACAGATGGCGCGGGGTGTTCCTCATACTCTCGAGCACGCGCCGGTTGCGGATACCCTCTTGGCCCAAGCGCCGGATGAGACGCTCACGCGTGCGCTGCGACGTCATGCCGATGCCTTCGTGTATGGGCGGCATTAGACGCGCGCCAGCCAGGCCGTCAGCTCCGGCAGTGTGCGGTGGCGTGTGAGATCGACCTGCAGTGGGGTGATTGAGACGTAGCCGTTGCGCACCGCGTGAAAATCCGTTCCTGGGCCCGCATCCTGCTCGGCGCCGGCCGGCCCGACCCAGTAAATGGGTCGACCTCGGGGGTCCTGGGACTTGACCACGGGTTCTGCCTTGTGGCGATGACCGAGGCGCGTGGCCACCATACCCTGAAGTTCGCTGTAGGGGAGGTCCGGGACGTTGACGTTCAGGATCGAATCCGACGCCAATGGATCGCTGGCGAGGCGCTGCACCAGCTCGGCCGCGACGCGCGCTGCAGTGTCGAAATAACGCGGCGTGTACGAGGCAATCGACACGGCAATCGCGGGAAACCCAAGAAAGCGGCCCTCAGTGGCCGCTGCGACTGTCCCCGAATAGATGACATCGTCCCCCATATTGGCACCGGCATTCACACCGGACACCACCATATCCGGTTCCGACTGCAGCAAGCCGGTGATGGCAAGGTGCACACAATCCGTCGGCGTACCCTCGACACTCAAAAAGCCATTCTCGGCCTCTCGCGCACGGATCGGCAGCTCCAAGGTCAAGGAATTGCTCGCGCCGCTGCGATCACGGTCCGGTGCCACCACGACCACCTCGGCGATGTGCGAAATGGCCTCGTGCAACGCCCTCAATCCAGGCGCCTGATAGCCGTCGTCGTTGCTAAGGAGAATTCGCATGCCTTTCCGACTTGTTACCCGCCATCAACGTCGGCGAATCGTGAAGCCCGGGATAATACTGTAAACCGCACAAGGCCTCACCTTGATCTGACTGCCGCAAGCCGTTTCAATCCCAAGGATGAGCGACCCCAAAGACACCGAGGACGACACTTCCGCGTTTCGCGCCGCGATGGAAGGAGTCGAGCCCATCGCGACCGACGGCCCCGACCCCTACCGCAAGAGGCGCCGCCCAGAGCCTCTGAATCTGCCGGTGGGCGATGAGGACCACGGCGAGTTCTCAGAGATGGTGATCGAGACCGGCGAGTTCCTCGAATTTCGCCGGGCGGGCATACAACATCGCGTGTTTCGTGATCTGCAGCGCGGCGTCATCGAACCCGAGGCGTCTCTCGACCTGCATGGGCTGCGGGTGCGCGAGGCCAAGCCGGCGCTGGCGCGATTTCTCGGCCACAGCCTGGATACTGGGCGACGCTGCGTTCGCATCATCCACGGCAAAGGACGCAGTGCGGGCGGACAGCAGCCGGTGTTGAAACAGAAGGTGAACCAGTGGTTGCGCCAGCGCGATGGTGTGTTGGCCTTCGCCACTGCACCTCGCTGGGATGGCGGCACCGGGGCGGTATATGTGCTGCTGTCGGGCAAGCACCAACGTCTGCGATAAGGCGAGCCCGCTTATCTCGCCGATTACCTGCTGCGCGGCCCGATACGCTCGCGACGGAAAACGATGAGATAAGCGGGCTAGCCCTCCCGGACGAGTTCACGCAGTACCACGGTGGCAAAACTCCCGGCGCCCAAGGCAAACCTCAGCATCAGTGTGTTGCCCTCCCAATGCCACTCCAGATCGTCGACGGCAAGCCGCAGCGCGCGCCGATCGGCATCCAGCCCCAAGCGATCCAGACCGATTACCCAATCTTGCCAGCCAGCGAGTGCCCGAGCCTCGATCCGCTGCGCGAGGTCGGTCGGCTGCAGTGCACGACCGAGGCGGCCGCACAGGGGTCCTGAGGGGTGAATAGCCAGCGCAGCCAAGCGGCTGGAGACCGTTGGATCGGCGACATCGAAATGGAACTGTCGCTGAGATCCGGCGAGCAGCATCACGTCGCCGGGGACCGCGGTCTGCCAACAACCGTCGTGGACGCGCGACTCGAGGACCTTATTGAAAAGTTGCGCACGTGCTGCTGAGAGCAACAGGCCCCTCTGCTCACGATTGGGTCTAGGGCCGCGACCGGCAAACAGATCGGCGACCCGCTGCAGGTTGCTTCCCTGGCGCCCGAAACGCTGACTACCGAAATAGTTCGGTACACCCTGTTGCGCGATGATTGTCAGGCGCTGCTCGGCCATGGCTTTATCACCCTGGACGTCGCGCACCCGAATCTCAAAGCGGTTGCCCGTGAGAGACCCGCGTCGGATCTTGCGTCGGTGCCGCTCGACACCGATGACCTGCAGGGTGTCGTCCTCCAAGGCAGACCAGTCCGGGCCATCTCGCCCGGGCAGTTGCACCGTGAAGTGCTGCGTCGCCACCGCGTGACGGTCTTTCAGGCCAGCATATCCGACCGCCTTCTGTGCGACGCCCGCCAGCTTCGCCAGTGCGCGTGCAACCTCGTGCGTATTGCGCTCGCGCTTGCGCACCGTGAGAAAGACGTGTTCTCCGTCCCCGGTCGCCCGATAGCTAAGCTGCTCCGTGACCCGGAAGTCTTCCGGCATCGCGCGCAAGACGCCGCACAGGACGGGCCCGCCGTGCGCACACGGCAGGCCCAGCGTCGGGTCGCCGCGCGCCAGCTCAAAGTCCATCAGAGCGCGGTAAGCAGCACCACCGCATACGCCGCAATACCCTCACCCCGCCCGGTGTACCCCATTCGCTCGGTGGTTGTCGCCTTGACGTTGACGTGGCCTGGAGCAACACCCAGATCCTGTGCGAGGTTGGCCCGCATGCCCGCGATGAACGGACCCATACGCGGGGCTTGGGCGACAATGGTGCTGTCCAGATTCGCCACCCGCAGCCCCTCGGTCGCAAGGGTATCTCGCACCTCACGCAGCAGGATGCGACTGTCGATGCCACGGTATCTGTCTTCGGTGTCCGGGAAGTGGACACCGATGTCGCCCAGACCGGCCGCACCCAGCAAGGCATCACAAATCGCGTGTATCAAGACGTCGCCGTCCGAGTGGGCCGCGAGGCCGCGCTCGAAGGGGATACTGACACCGCCGATAGTGACCTGACTGCCTGCACCGAAACGATGGGCATCGAAACCGTGACCAATGCGCATATTCTTCGTTATCGCTGTCGCTGAACGCGCGATGATAACATCCGCGGCGCGTTACACTGTGCGCATGGAACTGTTCGACACCCATTGCCATATCGACGTCGAGGACTTCGACCCGGATCGCACCGAGGTACTGCAGGCGGCGCGTGCCGCCGGCGTCTCGGACCTGCTCGTACCCGCGGTGCAGCGATCGACCTGGCCGGCCTTGATTGCGCTGTGCGAACAAGACAGCCAGCTACATCTGGCCCTGGGGATGCATCCTGTGTATCTGGACCGGCATCGTGCCCAGGATATCGAGTCCCTGGCCGAGCAGGTCGCCGCGGCGCAGCCGGTCGCCATCGGCGAAATCGGCCTGGACTGGCATGTCCCTGGTCTGGACAGAGACCGCCAGCTACGACTCCTCGAAGACCAACTGGAGATCGCCCAGGCCGCGCAGCTGCCGGTCGTATTGCATGTTCGCAAGGCGCACGACGTCATGCTGCAGTCGCTCAAACGCTACCGTCTGAACGGCGGATTCTGTCACGCCTTCAGTGGGAGCCAGCAGCAGGCATCGCACTATCTCGACATGGGCTTCTGCCTCGGCTTCGGCGGCATGTTGACCTTCGAGCGCTCGCATCGTCTTCGACGCCTGGCCACCGAGCTTCCACTTGACGGCATAGTTCTGGAGACCGATGCGCCCGATATGACGGTGGCCTCACATCGCTACGAACGCAACAGTCCGGCCTACCTGCCGGAGGTATTGGACAGCCTGGCGCAGCTGCGCAATCAACCGAGTGAGGACATCGCTGCGGCGACCACCGCAAATGCGCGCGCCGTTCTCGGGCTGTGACGCCGCGAGGCCCGGTTGGATCACCCGGGCAAATGGTCTGCGTGCAGCTGCCGATCGAGAAAGTACGCAGCCAGCGGTAGATCTTCCGGGCGCGTTATCTTGAGGTTGTCGGCATGTCCTTCGACCATAATCGGCCGATGCCCGGCCCATTCCACCGCACTGGCCTCGTCGGTTACCAGGAGACCGGCCCCTAAGGCCCCATCCATTGCCTCGAACAACAGACCGAAGCGGAACATCTGCGGCGTAAAGGCGTGCCATAAATGACTGCGTCCTACGGTCTCGAGGATCCGATCCGCAGAATCGGTCCGCTTCATGGTGTCCCGTACAGGCATGCCCAGCAGGCCACCGATCTCGTGCCCACCGAGCATCGCGAACAAATGATCGATGTCGCCCCGCCGCACGCACGGCCGAGCGGCATCGTGCACCAACACCCAGTCGTCCGGCGCAGCGCGCCGTTGGAGTGCCTGCAGTGCATTGAAGACCGACCAGCAGCGTTCGCTGCCGCCGGGCACCCGGACGAGATCCGGATGACCCGCGAATTCCGTCTCGGCCCACCATCGGTCATCTTCGCTGAGTGCGAGATACAGGCCATCAATCGCCGGATGCAGCAGCAGACGTTCGATGGTGTGATCGATCACCGCACGTTGATTGAGTTCGAGGTATTGTTTGGGGACCGCGTTGCCCATGCGTTTACCGACGCCGGCAGCAGGCACGATCACCCAATTCGATGGTTCAGTCACCGGCCTTCCCCGCTGGCGGCAGCAGCTGAAAATAGGTCTCGCCCTGGCGAATCAGACCCAACTCGCTGCGCGCCCGTGCCTCGATCGCTGCCAGTCCCTCTTTGAGATCGTCGACCTCCGCCCGTAGGGTGGTATTGCGCTCATGCAGATCCTGCAGTTCAGCGCGCTGCGCGGCCAACTGGCGCTTCAGCATCGCGACCTCGGCCAGGCTGCCATCACCGATCCATAGGCGATACTGTAAACCCAGCAACACCAGCAATAGCACGCCTATCAGCAGCTGCAGCTTCCAGCTCACTGGCGCAGCGACAGTCGATTGGGATCAGATCCCAGGAAAGGCACTCTTGCCCGCATAGACCGCATCATCACCCAGCTGATCCTCGATGCGCATCAGCTGGTTGTACTTGGCGACTCGATCGGAGCGCGACAGGGAGCCGGTCTTGATCTGGCCCGTTGCCGTCGCCACGGCCAGATCGGCGATCGTCGTGTCCTCCGTCTCGCCCGAGCGGTGCGAAATCACCGCACTGTAGCCCGCGGCATGCGCCATGTTGATCGCCTCCAAGGTCTCGGTGAGGGTGCCGATCTGGTTGAACTTGATCAGGATCGAATTCGCTATCCCTTTGTCGATGCCCCGCTGCAGGATCCGCGTATTGGTGACAAACAGATCATCGCCCACCAGTTGGATGCGATCGCCGAGTTTCTCGGTCAACAGCCTCCAGCCGTCCCAATCGCCCTCGTCCATGCCGTCCTCGATCGAGATAATCGGATACTGATCGACCCAGTGCGTCAAGAAGTCTGCGAAAGCGCCCGCATCAAAAGACTTTCCCTCTGAGGCGAGCACATACCGGCCGTCCTTGTAGAATTCGCTGCTCGCCGCGTCCAGGCCCAGATAGATGTCTTGTCCGCCCTTGAAGCCGGCTTTTTCGATCGCCTCCAGGATGACCTCAATCGCCTCTTCATTCGATCGCAGATTCGGCGCGAACCCGCCCTCGTCGCCCACGGTGGTGGCCAGCGATCGGCCGCCCAGCACGGATTTGAGCGCATGAAAGACCTCGGCGCCATAGCGTACCGCCTCGCGGATCGAGTCCGCGGCAACAGGCAGTATCATGAACTCCTGCAGATCGACGCTATTGTCGGCATGCTCACCACCGTTGATGATATTCATCATCGGTACGGGCATGCGGTATTTGCCAGTGCCCAGCGACTGATACAGCGGCATGGCCTTTTCCTGTGCCGCAGCATGCGCGGTCGCCAATGAGGCTGCGAGGATCGCATTTGCGCCCAGGCGTGTCTTGTTCTCGGTGCCATCGAGGTCGATGAGCCGGCGATCGATTGCCTCCTGTCCTTTTACCTCCTGACCGAGCAATGCCGTTCGGATCTCGCCGTTCACATTGCCGACTGCAGTCAATACCCCTTTGCCGAGAAATCGCTTGGGGTCGCCATCGCGCAACTCCAGCGCCTCGCGCGAACCGGTCGACGCCCCGGACGGGGCGACCGCCCGACCGATCGCCCCGTCGGCGGTCAATACGTCGGCTTCTACTGTGGGATTTCCACGCGAATCGAGGATTTCTCGGGCGCGGATATCGATGATCTCAGACATGGGAACTCCTGCAAGTACTTGCGCTTAAGAGGTAGAGAAACTCCGTCGACGAATGCAGTCCGGTGGCTCTCCGGCCATCCATAC
>JASFJQ010000024.1:0-11698 GCA_050121305.1 Chromatiaceae bacterium | reverse complement strand
ACCTCCGCCCCGTATGGCTCGCCAGCGCGCGGCCATGCAGAAAACCCCGCAACCAGTTGCGGGGTTTTTTGTGCCCGCCACACGGGTCGTCCAAGCGGCTGAGTTATGCTTACGGCAAATGCCAAAATTGGAGTCTGTGTATGCACCCCGCCCTGATCCTGAGCCTGGTCCTCGCGTTCTTTTCGGCCCTCGGCCACGCGCATACCGATACCCCGCTGTACAACCGGGTCAGCCTCAACGCCGCGGCCGAGACCGAGGTCGAGACCGATCTGTTGGTGGCCATCCTGTTCGCACAGGCTGAGGGGCGCGAGGCTGCCGTGCCCGCGGATGAGGTCAACCGGCTGATGGATTGGGCAATGAGCATGCTCAAGGGCCACGCGGACCTGAAGGCCCAGACACTCGGCTACCAAAGCAGCGCCATCTACAAAGACGGCAAGATCCGCGGTTGGCGGGTCCAGCAGTCACTTCGCCTCGAGGGCCGCGACAGCCGCCTGCTCGGCGATGTAATCGGTGAACTCCAGGCACAGCTCAAGGTGCAGTCAATCGACTACCAAGTATCCGATGAGCGCCGCCGCGAACACGTCGACGCGCTCACCGCCACGGCCCTGGCGCGTTTCCAGCAGCGTGCCGATCACATCGCCAAGTCTCTCGGCCGCGCCGGCTACCGTTTGGTGCGCCTGAACATCAATGAAGGGGGCCAGAGCCCGATGCCGCGCGTAGGTGCCAGGATGATGAGCGCCCAGGCAGACAGCATGGTCGCGCCGGCGCGCATAGAGGCCGGCACACAGGTCATAACGGTTTCCGTCAATGGCGAAATCGAGCTGAGCGACGACTGATCCTAGCCTGCAATCTCACCGATTTCCTGCTGCGGCCCCCGATACGAAAAACGGTGAAATATGCAGGCCAGTGGGCCGCTTGGTAAGTGCGGTCATTGAAACTCAGGGACAGGCGTCTCCCGATACCAGCTTTGGCCGTCATCGTCGCTGACCCAGACCTGGTAATCGACCACCTGCCGGACGACCTGGCGGTCGGTGAGCACGTAACCGATAACGACGGTCTGCGTCCAACGATTGGGTGCCGTCTCGTTCAGGGGAACGCCGATCTCGTAGCTCGTGACACGCACATTGTCCAGCCCAGGCGGGATCTGGGGCGGTTCTTGGGGATCGATTTTCTGGAAATAGTACATCTTTTCCAGCGCCCCCCAACGCACCACATCTTCGAATGTCTTCACCTTTGACTTCACCCGTTCCGAGGTCTCGATGAACGGGCTGCTCTTGCAGGCGGCAAGGAGAAAGACGGCGGCAAAGAAAAATACGCGCATGACTGGCCTTCGGTTAAATGTCTACCCGGCATGGTAATCACGCATCGGCAAACTGTCACCGGTGCAGGACTGTTATCATGCACACCGGTTTCAAGGAGTCATCGATGCCGAGCAACCCGGAGTCTAGCCTGCATATCTCGCCGATTTCCTGCTGCGGCTCCCGCCATGGCGGCGCTTCGGCGCCCTCTTACAAAAACCGGTGAAACATGCAGGCTAGCGACGATACGCAGACGCTGTTGCGTCAGGTCCAGTTGGGATCGACGTCAGTTACCCTGCTGGGCACCGCGCATGTTTCACGCAGCAGCGCCGATCAGGTTGCCGCCGAACTTGACAGCCAGGCCTATCGAGCGGTCGCGATCGAACTCTGTCCCAGCCGCTTCGATGCATTGAGCCATCCCGATCGCCTGGCCGAACTCGACCTGATGCAGGTGCTGCGTCAGGGCAAGGCGTCGATGGTAATGGCCAATCTGGCAATGGCCGCCTATCAGCAACGCCTGGGTGAGCAACTGGGCATCGAGCCCGGCGCAGAGATGCGCATGGCCGTTACCCAGGCCGAGGTGCACGATCTGCCGGTCGTGCTGATCGATCGTGAAATCGGCGTGACGCTGCAGCGGACCGCGCGCAATCTCAGCTGGTGGCGGCGGGCGATACTCTTCAGCGGCCTGGTCGCCAGCTTGGTATCACGCGAGGAGGTCAGCGAAGAGGATATCGAGCACTTGAAGGAAGGGGATGTCCTCGAGACCACTTTCGCCGAGTTTGCGCATGACCGCGACGATCTGTATCAGCCGCTGATCGCCGAGCGCGATCGCTACATGGCGGCAAAGCTACGCGAGGCGGCGCAACAGCACCCCGGCCGGCCGATTCTCGCGGTGGTCGGGGCCGGGCACCTCAAGGGGATTGCCGAACATCTCGCGGATGCCGCAGATCCTGCCGAGACACTACGCGAACTCGAAAGCGTCCCGGCAAAGGCGCGTTGGCCGCGGTTCATCCCCTGGATCATCGTCGCGCTGGTGTTGACCGGCTTCTACATCGGCTTCACCCGCAATCCCGATCTGGGCTGGCAGCTGGTGCGTGATTGGGTATTGATCAATGGCGGGCTTTCGGCCCTTGGGGCACTGCTTGCGGCGGCCCATCCCCTCACCATAGTCACCGCATTTGTCGCCGCCCCAATCACCTCGTTGAACCCAACCATCGGCGCCGGCATGGTCACTGCCGCCGCAGAGCTTTGGCTGCGAAAACCGCGCGTCGGCGATTTCAGCCGATTGCGTCAGGACACGACCGAAGTGCGTGGCTGGTGGCGCAATCGCGTATCGCGCACGCTACTGGTTTTCCTTTTCAGCACCCTGGGATCCGCGGTGGGAACCTATGTCGCGGGTTTCCTGATTTACGACCGGCTTAACGCTTGAGAAAGAATTTCGATCCCTCGAAAGACAAGATGCCTTGTCAACTCAGCGCGTTAGGCAGCGCACGGGAATTCCCCTAGGTGATTCCCCAAATGGCAACCCAGGGTGTAGGTATTAGGCTTGTAGGCAATGGCGAAGGCCAGTATCAGCGCCGACAGCGATCGGCGGCGTCGTTCCACCTTCGGGAAGCAGGCCGGCGAAAGCCGGTGGCGCTGACCCTCAGGGGCCGACAGAACCTGAAACCCCCGTGGAGGTCTAGTTCATTACCTCCGAAAAGCTGTGCACAACAAGCCCCGCTGTCGCGGGGCTTGTTCTTTGCGGCTTCAGGCCTGCGCGAGGACACGCTCGAGACGCCTGTGCATCACGCCGTAGTAGACCACCGGGATAACCACCAGCGTCAGGATGGTCGACACAAAAAGGCCGAAGATCAGAGATATCGCGAGGCCGGAAAAAATCGGATCATCGAGGATGAAGAAGGCGCCCGCCATCGCGGCCAGGCCCGTCAGCACGATCGGTTTGGCACGCACCGCCGCCGAGCGCACGACCGCGCGGTCGAACGCGACCCCTTCGCGCACCTCCTGGTTGATGAAATCGACCAGCAGAATGGAGTTGCGCACGATGATCCCGGCCAAGGCTATCATCCCGATCATCGAGGTCGCCGTGAACTGGCCGCCGCCGGTCAATAGCTGCATTAGCGCATGCCCCGGCAGGATGCCGATCACCGTGAGCGGGATCGGTGCCATTATGACCAGCGGCACCAGATACGAGCGAAACTGGGCGACCACCAGTAGGTAGATCAAGAGCAGGCCTACCGAGTAGGCAATACCCATATCGCGAAAGGTGTCGTAAGTGACCTGCCATTCACCATCCCATTTGATACTGTAGTCATAGGGATTGGGCGGCTGGGACAGCAGCCATTGTTCCGGACCACCCTCCTCCCGGAGTCGATCGGAGATCGCAAACAGGCCATACAGTGGGCTATCGGTGTCACCCGCCATGTCGCCGGTGACATAGACGACCGGCAAGAGATCCTTGTGGTGAATGCTGAATTCGCGCACCGAGGGCACCACCGCCACTATCTCAGACAGCGGAACCAGAGCACCACTCTCACTGCGTAGCTTCAACGCCAGCACCTGCGACAGATCGGCGCTGTCTCGCTCCGCATAGCGCACCCGGATCGGTACCGCGTACTTGTAATGGCTGGCATGCAGGTAACTCATATCCTCGCCACCCAATGCGATGCCGAGCGCATCGACCACCGCGCTCTGGGGCACGCCCAGCCGCGCCGCCTTGGCGCGGTCCACCAATACAACGCCCTTCTCGGACGGAAACTCGACGGAGTCGTCCACGTCGACGATGTCGGGGGTGGACGCGAAGGTCTGGCGCAGGGCCTTGGCTGCGGCGATCTGGCCCTCATAGTCGAGGCCATAGACCTCCGCCACCAACGGCGACATAACCGGCGGACCTGGCGGCACCTCCACGATCTTTGCATTCCCACCATACTGCGTCGCGATCGCCTGCACGGGGCCTCGCACCGCGAGCGCAATCCTATGGCTCTTGCGATCGCGCGTTTTGGCGTCAGTGAGATTTACCTGGATGTCGCCGAGGTGTTCGCCTTCGCGCAGGTAATACTGACGCACCAGGCCATTGAAACTGATCGGCGCAGCGGTGCCTGAGTAGACCTGATAATCGGTGACCTCGGGTACCCCGGCGAGATAGGCCGCGATTTCATTTAGCACTCGTGTGGTGCGTTCCAGGCTGGTCCCCTCGGGCATGTCCAGTACCACCTGGAACTCCGATTTGTTGTCGAACGGCAACATCTTCAGCACGACCGCCTTGTTCGTCACCAGCAGTATCGACAGGGCTATCAGCACCAGTACCGCGATCAGCAACAGCCAGCGATTGCGGTGACCCCTGCCCCCGAGCAGGAAGGGCGTCATTACGCGGCCGAAGAAGTTTTCCAGCCCTGCACTCGCCGCTTGCTCGCTGCCGTGCGCCGCGTACTGGTCCGCCACAGGCGCCAGTAGGCGATGGCTCATCCACGGGGTGAACACAAAGGCCACGATCAGGGAAATCAGCATCCCGAGTGAGGCGTTGATCGGTATCGGGCTCATGTAAGGCCCCATGAGTCCAGTGACGAAGGCCATCGGCAGCAGCGCGGCGATCACCGTGAAGGTGGCGAGAATGGTCGGACCACCCACCTCATCGACCGCCGCAGGGATCGCTTCGAGCAGGCGGCTGGCGCCCATTGCCAGGTGGCGATGAATGTTTTCCACCACGACGATGGCATCATCGACCAGGATACCGATCGAAAAGATCAGCGCGAACAACGACACCCGGTTGAGCGTAAAGCCCCAGGCCCAGGACGCGAACAGCGTGGCCGCCAATGTGACCACGACCGCGGCGCCCACGATGATCGCCTCGCGCCAGCCCAGTGCCAACAACACCAGCAGGACCACCGAGGCGGTCGCGAAGGCCAGTTTGCTGATCAGCTGCCTGGCCTTGGCATCGGCCGTCGCGCCGTAGTTGCGCGTGACCTGCACGCCGACGCCATCCGGGATATAGATACCTTCGAGTTGATTGAGACGCTCGATGACACGCCTGGCGATCTCGACCGCATTGGTGCCGGGCTTCTTGGCGATCGCGAGCGTTACCGCAGGCGCCTCGACGGCCGCGCGTAGACGTGGATCGCCAGTGGCCGGCCCCGCGCCGGTCAGCACATAGGTCGAGGGTCGGTCCGGACCCTGGGTGACGCGGGCGACATCGCGCAGAAACACCGCCTTGCCGTCGTAGACGCCGACCACGAGTTCCTCGATCTCGTCGGCATGGCTGAGGAACACCCCGGCCTGGACCAGCAGCTCTGTGTCGTTGGTCAGTACCCGGATATTGTCGCGCGTGGTATTGGCCGCCTGCAGTGCGCGACGCAGGTCACGCGGATCCAGACCGCGCGAGGCCATCGCCTGGGGGTCGAGGTCGACAGCGACGACGTGATCGGTGGCGCCAATGGTGTAGATGTCGCGTGTTCCGGGCACGCGCTTGAGTTCTGACTCGATCGCGTGGGCGATCTGGCCCAGCTCGAATGTCCCATGTGAGGGATCCATGGCCCACAGGGTAACGGTCACGATCGGCACGTCATCGATACCCTTGGGCTTGACGATCGGCAATCCCACACCGGCCCCATCCGGCACCCAGTCCTGGTTGGACATGATCTTGCTGTACAGGCGTACGATCGCATCGGTGCGGTCTTCGCCGACTTCGTACTGCACGGTCAGCACGGCCATGCCCGGCATCGAGGTGGAATATACGTGCTTGATACCCTCGATTTCGTCGAGCACCTGTTCAGCCGGTGACGCCACCAGGCTCTCCACTTCGCGCGCGGAGGCGCCGGGAAAGGGGATGAAGACATTCGCAAAGGTCACATTGATCTGCGGCTCTTCTTCGCGTGGCGTTACCAGGACCGCGAACACACCCAGCAACAGGCCGACCAGGGCCAGCAGCGGAGTGATCTGGGTCGACTGAAAACGACGGGCGATGGAACCGGAAAAACCCAGCTTACTCATCGGTCACCTGGGCCGTCCTTTGCGCCTTGAGCAGGATCCCGGCGGCCACCGGATCCTCGGCCACCCGTTCCCCCTCCATCAGACCCGACAGCACGCTGACATGGTCCGGGCCGGCGGTCGATCCCAGCCGGACATAGCGGAAGTGCACCTGGCCATCGTCGTCGACCACATAGACGCCGACGACCTCGGAGCGCAGCACCACCGAGGCGCGCGGAATCACCAAGCGCTCCAGGCTACCGGCCACGAAACCCACCTTGACATACATCCCGGGAAAGATGCCCTCGACCTCGTCCGGCAGCCGCAGGCGGACCTTGAAGGTATCCGAACGCGGGTCTGCGACCGGGAACACGGTCAGCTTACTGGCCTTGACCCACTGGCCATTGACCTCGGCATGCGCGTTGCGCTCGGCGCGGATCGATTGCATCAGATTTTGCGGCACATCCACGCTGATACGTATGCTGTCCAGCGACAGGCCGGTCATCAGCGGACTGCCCGGCTGTGCATTCTCGCCGACCTCGATCAGGCGCTCGGTCACGATCCCGTTGTAAGGCGCCCTGACCTGTGTGTAGTTCAGCTCCTGCTCAGCCTGATGCAGGGCCGCCTGGGCCGCCCGCTCGGCCGCGCGCGCCTGCTTGAGTGCGGTCGTCGCCCTGTCCATCTCGGCCTCGGAGACCGCCTGCCTGGCGAAAACATCCTCGATGCGTTCAAAATCCTGCGCCGCATCCTGGCGCCTCGCCGCCGCAACGCCGAGGTTGGCCTCGGCCTGACGCACCGCGGCCAGTTGTTTGGCATCATCGATACGGACGATGACATCGCCCTGGCGGACATAGTCGTCGACATCGAAACCTATCTCGACCACGCGCCCAGACGTCTGCGCGGAGACGGTGCTGCGACTGATCGCCTCAGCGACCCCGTCCAGGCGGTAGATCCGCTGCAGATCGGCCCGCGCAACCACCACCGTCTCGAGTTCCGCAGCCATCGCGGACGAGCCGATCAGCATGCACAACCATGCCAGGCCCCAAATAGGAAAACGAACGATCGACGTCATCACTGGCCCTCTGAATCCAACATGTGCAGCGAATCGCCTCGTTCGACGGTGATACCGGCCGACACCTGCGGAGCATGCCGCGTGCGCACGCATTTTAGCCCAGGTGTGGACGACCGAGAAACGCCGAAGTCTGCATCTCGGTCAATCGACTGACGGTACGCCGAAATTCGAACGCCAGCCTCTCACCGATGTAGAGGTTTTGCAGCGGCGCCTCGGCACTCATAACCAGCTTGACCCGCCGATCGTAGAACTCGTCCACGAGGAAGATAAAGCGGCGTGTGCGATCATCGCGCGATGCGCCCATCACCGGGATGTTCGACATGAAGACCGTCTGATGGCAACGCGCCAGCTCGATGTAATCGTTCTGGCTGCGCGGCGGACCGCACAGCGCCTCAAAGTCGAACCACACCATGTCTTCTGCACGCAAGCGAAACGGCATGGCGCGACCGTTGATGTACAGATCTCCTGGCCCCTCCGGTTCCGTGTTGGCAAGGCGCCGGAAATCCGCGAGCAGGGCTTGATCTGTCGCGCGGCCCAGGGGCGTGTGGTAAACCTCTGCCTGTTCCAGGATCATCCTGCGGTAGTCGCGCTCGCCGCCGAGTTGCACCACCTGGGTATGACGATTGAGGAGATCGATTGCCGGCAGGAAGCTGGCGCGCTGGATCCCTTCGAGGTAGAGGTCGTCTGGCGGAACGTTCGACGTCGTCACCAGCACCATGCCCTGATCGAAGAGACTGCGCAGCAGGCCGGCCAGGATGACTGCGTCGCCAATGTCGACCACATGAAACTCATCCAGGCACAGCACGCGCCAGTCGCGCGCCATGCGTGCCGCCACGATCTGCAGCGGATTGGCCCTGCCCTTGATGCCGGTCAGTTCGGCATGCACCCGTTGCATGAAGCGGTGGAAGTGCAGACGCCCCTTGGCCACACCAGACAGATTGTCGTGGAACAGGTCCATCAGCCAGGTCTTGCCGCGACCCACGCCACCCCATAGGTAGAGCCCGCGTGGCGGCGTCACCGGGCGCTGGAACCAGCCGCGCACCGCGGGCCGGCGGCTCTCGTCGGCGACCCGCTGCAATGCCGCAAGCACCCGCCGCTGATCCGTGTCCGAGGTCAGGCCCTCAGCGGCAAGGCGTGATTCATAGACCGAGATCAGGGACAAAGTTCGCCGCCCCGGCGGCGGTGACGTCGGTGCACAGGCTTCATACCCATAAACGTCATCGCTTGCCCGCGTCGACGCTCGGCGGCTCAGCTGCCGGAATAGCGGTCGTCCAGATATGTGGGACACAGCACGGTGCGCATCGTGCCGATCAGCTCCAGCAGTTTCCCGTTGCGGATCCGGTAATAGATCCGGTTCGCCTCCTTGCGCGAGGTCACGATATTCTTGTTGCGCAGCTGCTCCAGATGCTGCGAGATATTGCTCTGTGATGTGCCGGTCTGCTCGACGATCTCTCCTACCGACAATTCACGATCCCCCAGCGTGCACAAGATCTTCCAGCGGAGCGGGTGTGCCATCGCCTTGAGCGCATTCGCGGTCATCGTAGGATCTTCGTCCTCAGGCAATTGCGGTTCAGTGGATTCTGCCATTACTTGCTCCTACAGATTCAGCCAGCCGCACTCGACGCATCTGTCGCCTCGATAATCTTGCGATAACCACGCATATTCTTGGCGATGCAGATGATGTCGCTTATTGCACCATCGGCATTCAGCACCGCGGTGCGGGAAAACAGTATGGGGATCCGTTCCCCTGCCTTGGAGATAAATGCCGCATCGATGTCACGCAGGGCACCGGTACGAATCAACGCCTCCAGCCAGGTGCCCATGAAGGCGTCCGCCTGCTCCTTGCCTTCCTCTTCGAATACATCACCGATCGACATCCCGACCAGTTCCTGTTCAGCATAGCCAAGCAGCTCGCAGGCTGCCGGATTCACCGCGCGAATTACCCCATCGGGTGAAAGCACCAACAGCGCCTCACCCATGTTCTTCAAGATGTTCTCCAGATACTGCTTCGCCTGGTCAAGCTCGGCAGTGCGCTGCGCAACCTTCTCCTCGAGGACCTGATTGAGCTCACGCTCCTTTTCGATCAGCCGAAAGTAGGTGCTGATCTTGTTGAGAAACTGGTTGTCGTCGATGGGCTTCAGCAGATAATCGACCGCGCCGACGGCGTAGCCCTTGCGTTGAAACTCGCCGGTCTTGAATGCGGCGGTGAGGAAAATGATCGGAATGTCGCGGGTCTTCTTGCGCAGCTTGAGCATCTGCGCGGTCTCGAAGCCATCGACCTCGGGCATCTGGACATCGAGTATGATGAGGTCGATGTCCGGGTTTGCCTGGGCGATCTCCAGCGCCTCGGCGCCACCACGCGCCTCCAGGATCTCGACGTCCATGTGCTCCTGAACCAGGGCACGCAGCGTGAACAGATTATGTTCGTTGTCGTCTACAGCAAGTAATTTGAATCCGGAATATCGCTTCATTTAGACACTAGCCCGCTCATCTCACCGATTACCTACTTCATAAGCTAGTCGGTGGATCTCGGCAGATGTCGCATCAACACCTCCGAGAGTTCATGCGATTCACATGGCATGGTTACAAAGTCGTCGGCGCCCTGCTCCAGACAGATTTCGCGCGCCCCTTCGCGATCGGCCTGGATCAGACTGATCACGACAGTCGATGGCCCGAGCTGACTGCGTAGCTTTTTAATGGTAACACAGGCGCCATCACCCGGCATGAGCGCCTGTATCAGCACAAAGTCGACGCGCTGCAGCTCATCCAGCGTCTCCAGCGCCTCTTCAAGGTCATCGGCCAGGTGCAAGACGATCTGCCAGCTGCGCAGCATGCTGCTCAGACGCAGCTGGGTTCGTACGTCCGGTTCCATCAGCAAGACGTGCAGGCCGTGCAGAACGCTCGGTGGCAGCTCGGCCTCTTCGTCCTGGGGTGCCACGACCTTTTGGGCCGGGACAACCAGCCCTGCGTCCGGCTGTCTACACACCGCCGGCAACAAGAGTGAGAACTCGGCGCCCTGACCGGGTTCGCTGAACAGGCGGATCTCGCCGCCGAGCAGTTCGGCGAGCTGCCGGCTTATCGTGAGTCCCAGACCGGTCCCGCCGAAGCGCCGGCTGGTCGAACCGTCCGCCTGTGCGAACGCCTCGAAGATCGCCTCCTGCTGGCTGCGCGGGATTCCGATGCCGGTATCCTGCACCGACAGTGCGACGGCATAGGGCGGCTGCGCCGAGGTCGCCTTCAGAACCACCCGTCCGTGGGCTGTGAATTTCACCGCATTGGCCAGAAAATTTTTCAGCACCTGACGCACTTTTTCCATGTCGGTCTCGATGCTCTCGGGCAGTCCCGGCGCGATCTCCAGTGCAAACTCCAAGCCCTTGGCATCGAACTGAGGCTCCAATAGCAGACGCAGGTCCTCGAGCAGGCCGGCCAGCGCAACACGCTCGATATGCAAATCCAAACGACCCGCCTCGATACGAGAAAGGTCGAGGATATTGTCGATCAGGGCCTTTAGGTCTCGGCCGGCCTTATGGATGACCTCGGCCTGTTGTCGCCGATCGTCGTCCTGTTGCTCGCCCTTGGACGCCAACAGCTTGGATAACAGCAGGATCGAGTTGAGCGGCGTCCGCAGTTCATGACTGACGTTCGCAAGGAACTGCGACTTGTAGCGGTTGGTGGCCTCCAGCTCGCGGGCATGCTCGCGCAGATTCCGCGTCTGGCTGGCGTGGGTGCGTGACAAGCGGGTCAGGTCAGCGGCCAATTGACGCATCTCGGGCGAACCCGACCAGTCGAAGATTACCGGCTGATCGGATTCGAGCGTCTTCTGCACGCCCTGGGTGAGATCGCGGCCGATCCTCTCGGCGCGGCGAGTTATCCAGCGCGCCACGATGAACTGAAAAATGACCAGGCCCAGAATGATAAGCAGCACGCGCATCACGATCTCGGTACGGAAGATCTGAAGCGGCTCATCGTCGACGGGCCGTCCCACCCATAGCGTGCGCCCATCGACGGTGTGGAACATCGGCACCCAGATCGCGCGGTTTTCGCCTTTTTCCCAAAGAACGATCCGTTTGGCCTGAAAGTCTTCCGCGAGCCCCGGATAGTCGGCAAACGCGTTGCCGCTCCGCGTCGGAAGGTCGGGCAATTGCAGGTAGCGCCCGTCATCGTGAACCCACAAGGTCTTGCTATCGCGCCGGACCAGGCCACCAATGTCGAGCGTGATCGCGACCAGGCCCAGCGGCGGATCGCCCGGCACCATCGGTGCGATCGGGCTGATCAACTGCAAGGTGAACACACGCGCCGGGTCTTCAGCGGTGAGATCGATACGCAACGGGCTCAGCACGACGTTGTTCAGCCGGCCGGACAAAAG
>JASFJQ010000023.1:0-11698 GCA_050121305.1 Chromatiaceae bacterium | reverse complement strand
GTTCGAGTGCACTGACGACCCAGCGGTGGCCGGCCGCCTGCTCGACAGCGCTGCGGATTGGTTCCGCAGCGAGGGTTGCACCGAGATGACCGGGCCGCAGGGCTTCACGGATCTCGACCCCGAGGGCCTTCTGATCGAGGGCTTCGACCATCTGCCGACCATCAGCGGGAGCTACAATCACCCCTACTATCAGCGTCTGTTCGAGGACTATGGCCTCGAGAAGGCGGTCGATTACATCGAGTTCCGCTCGCTGGTCCCCCAAGACTCTGTCTTGTTCGAGAGGATGCGCAAGCGCTTGGCCCGCGACGACAATTATCGGGTCGTTACCTGCAGCAGCCGCAAGGAGATGTTGTCCCACGCCGGCGCCGTCTGGGAGGTGCTGGAGGCCGCCTTCGCTCATCTGTACGGCGTCATGCCGCTGACGGAAAAACAGAAGGATTTCTATACCAAGAAATACTTCGGCTTTTTGGACCCCGAATTCGTCAAGCTGACGTTCTCCAAGCAGGGTGAGCTGGTTGGATTCATCATCGCCATCCCCAACCTCAGCGACGGGTTCAGGCGGGCCCGTGGACGGCTCCTGCCATTGGGATTTCTGCATCTGCTGCGAGAGTACAGAAAGCCGACCGCGGTCGATTTTCTCCTCACCGGCGTCAAGCCGGGAGAGCCTTCCGGCCTGGTCTTCGGTCTCAACGCCGTTGCCATGTACGATACGCTGAACCAACGCGGAGTCCGATACATGGAGACGAACAGAGAGCTGGAGAACAACACCACGATCACCGGTATCTGGAACAAGTTCGAGCGGGTCTTTTCGCGGCGCTCCCGCGTCTATCGTCTGGCCCTGCGCTGAGACCTTCCACACCCTAGGTAAGCAACACCTCGGTAGACGATCACAACCTTGAGTACCAAGATGTCGACTTCGAACGACGGGGAGTGGATCCTCGCACATCTATCCGATCCCCATCTCACGCGTCTGGAAGACCTCAGGGCGACGGATCTGATGAACAAACGGGTACTGGGTTATCTGTCCTGGCGTCGGCGTCGACGGCATGAGCACCGATCGGAGGTACTGGATGCGCTGCTTGCGGACCTCGAATCGATCTGTCCCGATCATGTCGCCATCACCGGAGACCTGACGCATCTTGGGACCCGCCAGGAATTCGAGGAGGTGTCCGAATGGTTGAAGCGGGTCGGTCCGCCGGCGCGAGTAACCGTCGTACCCGGCAATCACGACGCCTATACGGCGGAGCCCTGGGAGAAGACCTACGCCCGGTGGGCACCTTATATGTGCTCGGACGAGCCTTCCGCAGAGGGCGATGACGGCGCGCGGTCTGTGTTTCCGAGTCTGCGCGTTCGCGGTGACACTGCGCTGATCGGCGCAAGCTCGGCGGTCCCTTCGTTACCATTCTTTGCTACCGGCCGCATCGGAAGGGATCAGCTAGACGCGCTCTCGCATACGCTGCATCAGACGGGGGAAGCGGGTCTCTTCCGGGTTCTCTTGTTGCACCATCCGCCGGTCCCTGGGAGCATCCAATGGCGCAAGCGTCTTACCGATGCGCCAGATCTGGCGTCCGTTATCTCGCGACAGGGAGTGGAGCTGGTATTGCACGGGCATGCCCACCGCGCGAACCTGAACTGGCTGACGACGCCGGGCGGTCGAGCACCGGCCGTCGGTGTCCGTTCGGCCTCGGAGCTCAGCGATAGCCCTGAGCGTCTCGCCGAATACCATATCTTCCGGGTTCGGGCGCGGTCGGATGAACCACGGATCAGCATGTCGGTGCGCCGCTACTCTGAGCGCAAGGGTGGGTTCGTGGCAGTCGGCGAAGACCAGGTTTTCCAATGATTATCGCGTGTTGTCTCGATGTGACTGCACGCCGTCGGCGAGGATAAGCCCTTGCGCCTGATGCTCGACGTGGCACGTGCCTACCCGGTGCGGACCCTGATCACGCTGATCGCGCTCATTGTGGCCGGTATTGTGCAAGGCCTGAGCCTTACTGCACTGCTGCCCATGTTGCAGATTGCCCTCGACCCGGAGGCGGCCGCCTCCCAGCTGGCCGAATTCAGGCTCGTGCAAATGTTGATGGCGATAGGGCTCACGCCAGGGCTTGGGATATTGCTGATCGTGTTCGTGCTTGGGATGGTCAGCAAGAGCCTGCTGGTGCTATTGGCGAATCGTCACGTCGGGTACACGGTCGCCCAGATTGCCACGGATCTGCGCCTGAAGCTGCTGAGTGCCCTGGTCGCCGCGCGCTGGGATTATTTTCTCCACCAGCCGATCGGCTCCCTGGCCAACGCAATGGCCACCGAGACGGTGCGCGCATCCACCGCCTATCTCAACGGTGCTCGGACCTTTGCGCTATTTATCGAGACCCTGGCCTACAGCCTTGTGGCCTTTACAGTTTCCTGGCAGGTCACGCTGATCGCTCTGGGAGTGGGCGCCCTCCTTTTCTTTCTCTTCGGTGGCCTGATACGCAAGGCCCGAAAGGCGGGGCGGCGGCAGACCCGACTTTTTGCATCCCTGTTGGCTCGCCTGACGGATACCCTGCAGTCAGTCAAGGCATTGAAATCCATGGCCCTGGTTGAGCGGGTCAGCGCCGTGCAGGAGGCAGAGACGGGTAAATTGAACCATGCCCTCAGGCGACAGGTTTTCAGCGAAGAGGTCCTGCGCGCCCTGCAGGAATCGATGATCGTCTCGTTGGTGGCCATTGGGCTGTACGCGGCGGTAACCTTCTTGGTGATACCCATCGCGAGCATCATGGTCCTCATCATTCTCCTGGTGCGGGTATTGAATGCCGCGGGGAAACTGCAGCGGTCTTATCAGAAGATGGCGACCCAAGAGAGCGCCTATTTTTCGCTAATGAACGCGATCCACAACGCGGAACGGGCGCGCGAGACAGGCGGCAGCGAGGTCCCCAGTTTCACGCGGGAGATCCGCCTCGACCGGGTCGAGTTCGCTATCGGCGGCAAGGCGATTCTGCGCGACGTTTCTCTGACTATCCCCGCCGGCTCTTTCACCACGCTGGTGGGGCCTTCCGGGTCCGGTAAGACGACGGTGATCGATCTGGTCACCGGTCTGCAAAAGGCAACGGGCGGACGGATCCTGGTGGACGGCTCGCCGCTGGATGATCTCAACCTCGAGCAATGGCGGCACCTGATCGGCTATGTGGCACAGGAGATACTCCTGCTGCATGACAGCGTTCTCAACAACGTGACCTTGGGGGATCCCGAGCTCAGCGAGGCCGACGCCGAGGCGGCCCTGAGGGCCGCCGGTGCCTGGGACTTCGTCGCGGCCATGCCGGAGGGTCTGCACACCGCCGTCGGGGAGCGCGGTGGAAAGCTTTCAGGAGGCCAACGGCAACGGTTGTGCATCGCGCGCGCCTTGGTGCGCCGCCCGAGTCTGCTCATTCTCGATGAGGCGACTAGTGCACTGGATCCGGCGAGCGAGGCCGCCTTGTGTGAGACTCTTGGGGACCTGCGCGGCAACATCACTATCCTTGCAGTCTCCCACCAATCGGGTCTGGCCGACATCGCCGATCGCGTGATCCGTATGGAACACGGGATGCTGGTGGGGCAGGCAGGCTAGCCCCAAAATCCCACATCCCGGTGAGATTTCCGGGCTAGCGGCTGAGACGCTCGATCGTCAGGCGGCTCGTCTCCGCCCCGTCCTTGGTCCTGGAGACCTGCACCGGCAGAAAGCCCAGGGCCGGGGCATGCCAGAGTTTCAGTGCCTTGCTGCTGTCGGGGCGCTGGCGCGAGATCGCCAGCGTCGCGAGTTCGCCGATCGACGTGGGGGTCATGGCTTCTTCCAGCATCTGGGTCCGGTAGGTCTTCAGGCGATCCGGGTCGATCACGCCATACTCATCCGCGAGTGCACCAGTGCGAAGGTCCAACATAGTGAGCAAATAGAGGGTCAGCGGGTCGACCATGCGTGGCCCAAGCGCCAGACGGCCCGGCTTGCCGCTGACCACGGTCTTTACCTCGCCGCGATCCCAGTCGAAGTTCAGGCTTACTGTGCGCGCCTTGCTGCCCGTCCGCTTGGCGCGATAAGTCAGCGGCCTGGGTGTACCGCCGACGAGTTCACCCTCGACCACTTCGTCTACGCCCTCCGACGCGAACAGGCCGGCCACGCCGACCGGGTGCAGGCTCGAGCGCATACGGTAGTGGGAGTCACCCTGGTATTCCAGCTGCAATTCTGCCTGGCCCACGGCGATGCCGGCCAGGTAGAGCTTATAGCTGGCCTCGAAAGGCGCGATCGGCATCGGATAGTCGGTCCGGCCGACGCCGGGCAGGCAGAGCCAGGCCAGCGCCAGGGCACAATGGAAGTATCGGCGGAGAGTTAGGACCTGCATGGTTGCTGCACTCTGAAGGCTGGGCAAGTTAGCCTTGGGCATAGGCGCTTTGAGTCACGGAGAATAGCCGGAATTCCCGCGGGTGGTCTCGCGCCGCCTGCTCCGGATCGCTCAACCAGGAACGCAGCGGTCCGCTGGTGGCCCGCGCGAACGCCCCATGAAGCAGGCGTGCGGTGAGGACCGCCGTCGTCAATGCGGTCCAAAGCGCGACCGCTACGAGACCCCAGTCGGGCCTGCCGACGGCCACCGCCGCGGTCAGTAGCAGCATGCAGGTATTGCGGCGTGCCGTGAACAGGCGAAAGTAGGCGTCAAAGGGCCTCCACCCGAAGATGCTACAACTGCCCAGCAGCCCGAACAGGCCCTCGCACAGCCGCCCGCCCACGTAGCCGATGACGATCATCCAATAGTATTCGGTCCGATCCAGCCCCAGCAGGGTGTCGAACTCGGTCAGCGACATACCCCAGAGGATGTACCAGAAGGGGGGGTGGAGGATATCGATCCCGTGATCGAGGAAATGCCCCAGGCGGCTCGATTGGGCGGTGACGCGCGCCAGTTTGCCGTCCACCGTGTCCAAAAAGGTCATAATCCAACCAGCGGCGAGTCCCAATCCGTAATGACCCTGATAAAACAGCAGCCCGGCCAGCAGCATGAGCAAAATCCCGACCGTGGTCACCATGTTCGGGGTCGCTCGACGGTCCGCGAGCCAATGCACTGCGCGCTTCGCCGGCCGTGGCCAGAACCACTTGGTGACGAGATCGGTAATCCCCTTGTAGGCGTTGCCATACAGCAGGTCCTCCAGCCGTCCGCGCTCGCTTGGCGAGACCGGCGCCAGTAGGGGTTGGGCAGAACGGCTGAGTTCCATATCGAACGCCTCCAATCCCACGGGATCGACGACAGTCAATCCCTCGGGGGCGGTAGCGAGCTCGCCTCTCAGCAGGCTGTAGGTGGCCGCTGCGTGTTTCGCGGAGACGTACGCCGCCGCCAGGGTCTGCTCTGCTGCGCAACGCAGCAGGGTGCCCGGATGGCCCAGCAGCCTGCGTAGGATACGCACCTCCATCACATACTCGCCGCGCACCAACAGGACATACGCATCGTGCGGAAGTTCGCTTGGATCGTCGATGGGCGAGATGTCGGCGACCTGTCGGATCTGCCTCAGGAGGCGTTCGCGTGGCGTGATCCCCCAGAGCTTGACCTGCGGGTCGCCGATGATATGGAAATAGCGCCGGTACAATTCGTTGCCGCTAGGCGCAGGCCTCGGTCGTGCGCAGTCCGCATAAGGCCACCTTGAGCTGTTCTATCTGGGCATCGGTATGGGCGGCACTCAGGCTACATCGCAGCAGCGGTCCACCGGTCGGCGTCGCCGGTGGTAGTACCAGATTGACGTAGACGCCCTGCTCCAGCAGCTGCTTCCACCAGACGAGGGCCTGCTCGGTGCTGTCCACCTGGATCGCGATTACCGGGCTCGGCTCGGGGCCGAGACGAAAACCTGCCTCCTGGAGGGCACTGTACAGACGGTTGGCACTGCGCCACAGGCGTTCGCGCAGGTCCTGGCCATCGCGCAGGATCTGCAGCGCGACGCGGGTGGATGCGATGACCGAGGGTGCCGGGGATGCGGTAAAGATATAGGGGCGGGCGTTGTAGCGCATGTACTCCAGCTGCGGGTGACGGCTGGTGCAGAAACCGCCGACAGAGCCGAGACTCTTGCTGAAGGTGCCGACGATAAAATCCACGGCGTCCTCGACGCCGGCCTCCTCGGCCAAGCCGCGGCCGTTCGTCCCCAGGACGCCGAGGGAGTGTGCCTCGTCCACCATCAGGTATGCGCCGAACTGTTTCGCCAGCGCGGCGATCTCGACCAGCGGGGCGCGGTCCCCGAGCATGCTGTAGATACCCTCGACCACGACCAGGTTGTTCCCTTCCTTACCCTCGAGACGTCGCAGACGTTTCTCGAGATCGTCGGGATTGTTGTGCCGGAATCTGATTACCTCGGCGTTGGTGATGCGGGTGCCCTCATAGATGCTGGCGTGACAATCCGCGTCCATCAGGATCCTGTCCCCGGGACCGGCCAGGGTGCTCACCGCGCCCATGGTGGCCAGGAAGCCGGTGGAGAACACAATGGCAGAGGGTGTCCCAAAGAACGCCGCCAGCTCTTGCTCCAGCGCCAGATGGCCACCGTAGCTGCCGTTGGCCAGACGCGAACCCGTG
Organism: Chromatiaceae bacterium; assembly: GCA_050121305.1. Classification (GTDB taxonomy): domain Bacteria; phylum Pseudomonadota; class Gammaproteobacteria; order Chromatiales; family Chromatiaceae; genus Thiosocius. Next base: position 5,150 of record JASFJQ010000023.1, on the reverse strand, counting down.
GTGCCGGTGCCTTGCTCGAGCAGCGCCTCGCGAGCCGCCTGAACACAGCCGGGGTCAAACGTCAGGCCTAGATAGTTGTTGGTGCCGGCCAATATAACCGGATGGCCGAGCACGACGCCGTCGGTGGCCGAGGTGACCTGCTCGATCTCCGCGCCAAAGGGCATCACGCCGAGCTCCGAGAGTTGCTCCATTCCGGCGGCCACATCTTGAAATTTATCGAAGATACTCACGGGTCGTTGTCTCTTCTGTCCCTGCAGAAAGGGCAAGTTGGCGTGGGGATGCTCCGCTGCCGGTTGATCTCTTGGAAAGCCGCCGCCCGCTTGCCAGCCGGGCGGGGGGCCATGCGCTGGCCCGCGCCCGCTGGACGCCGTGGTATGATCGCGCCGAAAACGAAGGTTCGAAAGCTTTCCGCCGGATTGTATCAGGACGAGACACCGAACCATAGTCGTCGGACGGGCCTGTTGATCATCGAACGTTATGTCACCCGTGAGATAGCCCGGCCTTTCCTGGTGATTGCTGGCGTCAGCGGGGTGATTTTCACCAGCTACACGACCGCCATATTCCTCAACGAGGTGGCGGCAGGCCTGATTCCTGCGGAAACCCTCGCCAGGTTGGTACTGATCAAGCTGCTGACGGCGCTGGAAGTGCTTCTTCCAGTCTCCCTCTATTTCGCTGTCGTCTTCGGTTTTGGCCGCCTGCATGCGGATGGCGAGATCGTCGCGCTGGCGGGATGTGGTATTGGTGAGACCCGGTTGGCGGCGATCGTACTGCGATTCGCGCTGCTGATTGCCGTGCTGGTGGCTGGCGTATCTCTGATCGCGCGACCGTGGGCCTTCCAGCAGCAGTACCAGCTACGCGCAGCCGTCGAGGCGAAGTTCGATATCAGGGACCTGGAGGCCAGGCGCGTGTTGGTGGGCTCCGGCTCTGCCTATGCGATCTTTGCCGGCACAGTCGATCATCAGGCACGCAGCGCCGGCGATGTGATCGTACGCATCCGAGAATCGGACAGACTGCGGGTCATTGTTGCAGAACGCCTTTTTCAACCCCAACGAGAGGAGTCAGATCCGCTACTGTTCAGGTTCGAGGAGGGATATGTGTACCAGCTGGACATTCAGGGCAACCGTGACCTCGTTGGCAAATTCAGACAGCTGCGCCTGACATTGGCGACACCGCATCCCGATGCGATCGGCTACAAGAGTAAGGCGGAGGGGATACTCGCTCTCAGTGGTTCCTTGCGCCCCAAAGATCTGGCCGAATTTCAATGGCGCTTGTCTGCGCCCGTGGCGACCGTACTGATCGCGCTGTTGGCGGTGCCGCTGAGTCGCGGCGGACCGCGGCGAGGACGCTTCGCGAAAGGGCTGGTGGCAGTCGTTGCCTTCGCGGTGTTTTTCAATCTGATGACCTTTGCCAAGAATTTGGTACAGGAAGGCTTTGTCGGTTCCATCCCCGGCCTTTGGTGGCCGCTGGTGTTACTCGGGCTATTGCTCTCGGTCCTGTTCTGGAGACCATTGCGCTCCGTCCACGCATGAGCTTGCTCGATCGCTACATCGCCGGCGAGATTGCGAAGGCCTTTGTGCTGGTCATGCTGGCCTTGGTATTCGTGTTCAGCTTTCTCGATCTGATCAAACAGCTAGACGACATCGGCTCTGGGAGCTATCGATTTTCAGATGCGGTGTTATTCGAGCTGCGTATGCTGGCCCCCCGCGCCGTCAATCTGCTCCCTTTCGGTGCGTTGATGGGCACTACTATTGCGCTGTCTTTGCTCGCCCATCGCGGCGAGATCATTGCCGCCCAAGCAGCCGGTGTCTCTGCGATGCGAATTGCCTGGTCGGTACTCAAGAGCGCGATCCTGGCGCTGCTTGTCGTCGTGTTGCTGGATGAGTATCTGATCTCCGAGCTGCATCAGGAGGCGGCGCGGCAGCGATCGCTGTCGCTGTCGGGTTCGCTGGTGACGGAGGTGGATGGCGGATTCTGGATCTTTCAGGGTGACAGATTGATCCACATTAACCGGGTCCAGCATGGTCGGGTCCCGGTGGACATCGATATTCTGGAGATGGATGAGACGCGGCGCGTAAACCTGTTCATCCACGCCCAGCAGGCCGACGTTAGCGACCCCAATCGCTGGTTGCTCAAAGAGGTGTTGATAAAGAGGTTGAAAGGGCCAACCTTGGCCAGCGAGCGTATCTCCTCGATGCACTGGGAGTCCTATATGACCACGGACCAGATCGGCCTGCTGGAGCTGCCACCGCAGACATTGTCGTACACGCAACTCTATGATTATGTGCACTATCTTCGTGGCGCCGGCCAAGAGACCAGTCGCTATGACCTCACCCTCTGGCAGAAGCTGACGCTGCCGATCGCGGTGGTGGTCATGGTCCTGCTGGCGATACCGGCAGCCTTCGGCACGCCGCGCTCGACCTCGGTAGAGCGGCGCGTCATCGTCGCGTTGGCCGCCGGGCTCGTGTTCCAGATTGCCACCCAGGTCATCGCAAACGCGGGGCTCGTGCTGCAACTTCCGCCGGCGCTGACTACCCTGGTCACGCCAGTTGCGACAGCCATGCTTGCTTTGGTACTTTTGCGCAAGGTTCGCTCGTAGTTGGCGAATTTCTTCACGATTGGAGACGAATCGGGCGGCCCGTGATGGGCTCTGCGGGGAATATTATGGAGTTCGCACAAACGCTGCGGGCCAAGCGGCGCGCCTATGTCAAGAGTCACGGGAGGCGCCTGCTGCAGGCCATCGACCGCTATCTCGCCCGTTCCTCGCTGGTCGGCGACCATCCCTTTTTCGACAAGGACTTGTTCCCCTACAACCAGACGCTGGAGGACAATTGGCGGGCGATCCGCGCAGATCTCGATCAGCTGCTGGTTCATCGCGAGCAGATTCCGCCCTTTCACGAGATCTCGCCCGACCAGGCGCGCATCTCCACTGGGGATCAGTGGCGGACGTTTATCCTCTACGGCTTTGGGCATAAGTCGAAACGCAACTGCCAGCAGTGCCCCAACACGGCGCGAATCCTAGAGAAGATACCGCGTCTGCAGAGCGCCTGGTTCTCCATCCTGGCGCCGGGGTACCACATTCCACCCCATAGCGGTGTTACCAAGGGCGTAGTGCGTACCCATCTTGGATTGATCATCCCGGACGATCGCGAGGCCTGCCGCATTCGCGTAGGTGATCAGACGCGCCGCTGGGAGGAGGGCAAGTGCCTCGTCCTGGATGATACTTTCGATCACGAGGTGTGGAACGAGACCGATCAACAGCGCGTCGTGCTTATTGTCGATGTCGAGAGGCCGCTGCCGACGGCCGCCAGACTGCTCAATCGGGCCATGCTGCGGGCCGTGCAGTTGACGGCCTACGTACAGGATGCGCGAAAGAACCTATCGAGCTGGGAGGAACGGTTCGAGTCTGCTGTTCGCCGGGCCGATTCCTATAAAGCCGGTACCGAGTAGGCTAGGAGAACCCGCCCCGGCGAGCGGTGCGCTGTCGCGCAGCAAACAGGAGCGGGTGCATGATAGTGAGGTGCACAGGCGAAGAGGCCTTTCAGACACTGGTGTGTTCGCACCCGCCTAGGAGAGTGGTCCGCACGGTATCGGCGTGGAGTCGTTGAAGGCACGGCTTCAGTCGTGACCTCGCATGAGAGAGTGAATCCTTCGCCGCCGTGTTTGCCTGCGCGCCTTAATGTCAGCATGAGGGTAACGCCGATGGCACGCAAGACGAAGAAGCAACGTTTGACGATTGTCCACCCCCACTGTGCGGGTATCGATATTGGCTCTCGGGAACACTGGGTAGCGGTGGATCCGCAGGTCTGCGAGCAACCGGTACGTTGTTTTACGACGTTCACCGACGATCTGCTGACGCTGGCAGCGTGGTTGAAGTCGCTGGGCGTGGAAGTTGTTGCGATGGAGGCCACCGGTGTGTACTGGATTCCCCTGTATGAGGTGCTCGACGCCCAGGGATTTGATGTCTATCTGGTTAACTCAAGGGCGACGCGCCAGGTCTCCGGGCGTAAGTCCGACGTGCTCGACTGCCAGTGGGTCTGGCAATTGATGAGCCATGGTTTGCTCAAAGGGGCCTTTCGTCCGGCTGATGCGGTGTGCTCATTGCGCGCCTTTGTCCGTCAGCGCGCGGGGAAGGTTCAAGAACAATCGCGCTGCATCGCTCACATGCAGAAGGCGTTGACCCAGATGAATATCCAATTGGACAACGTCGTCAGCGACCTGATGGGTAAGACCGGTTCGGCGATCCTGCGTCGCATCGTTGCCGGCGAGCGCGATCCACAACAATTGGCAAAATGGCGCGACCGGCGTCTGCGCTCCGATGAAGCAACGGTTGCTCGTAGTCTGCATGGCAACTGGCGCGATGAACACCTGTTCGCCTTGGCTCAAGCCTTGGCCCATTACGATTTCATCGACGAGCAGATCAGCGCCTGTGACCAACAGATCAGTCAAGCCCTCCGCGCATTGCCGACGCTCTGCGAGGAGCCGGCGCCAAAACCAGTGAAGCCCCTGCGTAGCGCCCACCGCACAGCTGCTGAGCAAAAACAACTGCATCAGGCGCTACATATCGCAATGGGCGTAGACCTAAGCGCCATCCCCACGCTCGGTATCGACACCGTTTTGGTGCTCGCCGGAGAGATCGGGCCAGATCTGTCGCGTTTCCCGACCGAAAGACACTTCTGCTCCTGGCTCAGTTTGGCGCCACCGACCCACATTTCCGGGGGAAAACCCGTGTCGGGGCGAAAACTCAAGACCTTCAATCGTGCCGGCCAAGCCCTGCGCCAAGCCGCCTCAAACGCCCGGCGTAGTGAGAGCTACATTGGCGCCAGCCATCGTGCACGACTAGCGCGGATGGATACCGCCAAGGCCATTAAAGCCACCGCGCATCAACTGGCGCGCCTGATTTACGCGATGCTCACGAAAGGACAAGCGTACGTCGAGCAAGGCATGGAGGCGTTTGAGGCCCGTAGCCAGGAGCGACAATTGCGGGCCTTGCAACGTAAGGCCCGCAAGTTCGGGTTGGCCTTGACAGAGGCAGCATGATGACGTCTGTCAATTATCCTCTTAAAACAACCACCTACCATTTGTTTGATGAGAGTCTGCGCGGTAGAAAGTATCCCTACTGCAAAAGCGCCACGGCGTTCCATTTTCCTGTT